>JAFUZM010000020.1 GCA_017476605.1 Clostridia bacterium | reverse complement strand
GCTCTATCTCTTTGAGATTCGAAAGAAGCAGACGGTTGTTTGCCTCATCATCCCCATGCATCCCGGCGTATCTGGCACTGTATACGCCGGGCGCGCCACCGAGTGCATCCACCTCAAGTCCACTGTCATCCGCGATGGCTGCCTGTCCGGTTCTTAAGGAAACAAACCGTGCCTTGATCAGGGCGTTTTCCTCAAAGGTACGCCCATTTTCCTCTGCCTCCTCTGTTATTTCTGCATCCTTCATAGAGATAACGTGAAAAACATCCTGCAGAATTTCCTTTATTTCTCTGATTTTATTGGGATTGCCTGTTGCTGCAATCAGTACCGGCTTTTCCATTTTTGATTCTCTCCTCATCGCTGCGGGGTTCAAAAGCATCAAGAAATCTGATATAATCGGTGCGTCATTTTATCATAGTTTTGGAGACTTGAAAAGCAATCATGCGGAAATATGTCTACTCTGGCAGATTTCCATCCGGGAAATCGCACTGAACGAGCGATGGCTTAGTCTGGAAGCATGTACTTGACAGAATGGCTTTGCAAATGAACGAATAGAGATGTGCCTAAAGAGGAGGACTATGTATGCCATTGGATGGCGTCATGCTGGGTTTTGTCGCAAGAGAACTGAACAGCAAATTAAAGGATGGACGAATTGATAAAATCATTCAGCCGGAACGTGATGAGCTCCAGCTTCTCATCCGCGCTCAGGGGCAGAATCACCGTCTTGTGATCAGTGCCTCTGCAAATGCTGCTCGCATTCATCTGACTCAAGAGTCACAGACCGCGCCTCTTGAGCCTCCGATGTTCTGCATGCTGCTGAGAAAGTATATCGGAGGTGGCCGGATTCTCGGTTTTCGTCAGATTGATGGCGACCGGATTCTTGAAATGGACGTCTCGAGTCTCAGTGAGCTGGGAGACCCCGTGATCCGTACACTCGTGGTTGAGATCATGGGCAGACATTCAAACATCCTCTTGTTGACCCCCGGTCGAACCATTATTGATGCTGCCCGTCACGTGGATGAATCCATCTCCCGGGTACGTCAGATTCAGCCAGGGTTCCCCTATGAGCGACCATCCATGAAGGGAAAGCTCTCCCCGGATGATTTGACAGTGGAGCAGCTTGCAGAAAAGATTGAAACGCTTGACCTTCCTGCCGCCAAGGCCATTTCTGCCCTGCTCTCCGGCTTTTCGCCGCAGGCCTCTGAGGAACTGGTTTCTTATCTTGGCGTGAATCCGGAGTTGCCACTGTCTGCCTACGGCTCTGCTGAGATCAGTCAGAAAATTGTTGACTACCTGAATCATCTGCCGGACAGACGTCCCTGTATCGTCATCTATTCCGAGGAGAACATCCCCAAGGACGTCTATCCCTTCCCGCAAATGCACCTTAAGAATGCCGTCCTGCGCGAAATTGAGAGTCCAAGCGAAGCGCTTGAGCTTTTCTTCCGTGAGAAAAATCGCGGAGAACGCCTGAAACAGCATATCTCCGGAATTGCTCACACGATTAAAAATAACATCGAACGCTGTGAGCGGAAAATCGCCATCCAGGAGGATGCCCTTAAAAATGCAGATCGGATGGAGGAATATAAAAAGCGCGGGGAACTGATCCAGGCCAATCTCTATCTGATAGAAAAAGGCGCAACTGTCGCAGAGGTTCCGGATTATTACAGCGAAACCTGTGAGACCATCAAGATTCCGCTTGATCCCGCGCTTTCCCCCGCACAAAATGCACAGCGGTATTTCAAGCTGTACCAGAAAGCACGTGGTGCTAAAAAGCTCGCCGGTGAACAGAAGGAAAAGGCGGAAAACGAGCTCCTCTGGCTTGAGCAGATGGAAGATGACCTCAGAAAATGTTCCGATCTTAAGGGCGTCGAGGAGCTGCGGCAGATGATGGTAAGCGCCGGCTATATTCGCGAGAAGATGACGCGTTCAAAACCGCGCAAAGAGCCCCTTTCCCTTCCCATCAAGATTCTCTCCTCGGATGGAATCGAAATTGAAATCGGAAAAAACGCCATGCAGAACGAGCAGCTCACCATGCATGCCCTTGGACACGAGACCTGGCTTCATGCACAGAAAATGCCCGGATCGCACGTGATCATCCACAGTGAAACCGTCCCGGAGCAGACGCTGATGGAGGCGGCACAGCTCGCTGCATACTATTCAAAGGGTGTCCACTCCTCCGGGGTGCCCGTCGATGTCACCCTCCGCCGGTATATTAAAAAGCCGGGCGGGACCCCTGCCGGCTTTGTCATTTATACGCACCAGAAAACGCTCTATATCACACCGGATGAATCACTTGTCCGTTCCCTCAAGGTACTGAGAGCATAGAAACCGGGCTGCCATGCAGCCCGGTTTCTTTAGATTTCCGGTTCAACCCAGTTCATACTTCTCTTAACGGCTTTATGCCATCCGGCAAGCTCCTGTTCGCGCTGCCGCTCGGTCATCTGCGGATCCAGTTCAAGGTCCTTTGCCCAGATTCTTGCGATTTCATCCATGTCCTTATAGACACCTACCGCAAGTCCGGCCATAAGGGCGGCTCCAAGGGCCGTTGTCTCAATCACCGCCGGACGGATGACACGGCAGTTCAGAATATCCGCCTGGAACTGCATCAGGAACTGGTTCGCGCTGGCTCCGCCATCAACGCGCAGCTCCATGGGCTGTGCACCGCAATCCTGCGCCATGGCCGCAACCAGATCGGCTGACTGGAATGCGATGGATTCAAGCGCTGCCCGGACGATATGTGCCTGGCCGGTTCCTCTTGTCAGGCCAACGATGGTTCCTCTGCTGTACATATCCCAGTAGGGCGCGCCAAGGCCCGTAAAGGAAGGAACCAGATACACACCGCCGTTGTCCGGAATGGAATTGGCGACAACCTCGGACTCAGATGCGCGTGTAATCAGGTGCATCTCATCCCGCAGCCACTGAATCGCTGCACCGCCGATAAACACACTGCCCTCCAGGGCATATGTGCATTTTCCGCCGATCCGCCAGGCAATGGTGGTGACAAGGCCATGCTCACTTGTGGCAGGCTCATCTCCGGTATTCATAAGGAGGAAGCAGCCCGTTCCATAGGTGTTTTTCATCATTCCGGGTGCGAAACATCCCTGTCCGAACAGTGCACTGTGCTGATCGCCCGCAAGCGCTGCCACCGGGATTTCGCATCCGAGAATCGTGGGATCCAGCATGCCGATGACACCGGAGGAATCAAGCACCTTGGGCAGAATCTCCCGCGGGATATCAAGCGCCTTCAGCATGACATCATCCCACTCGTTTGTGTGAATGTTAAACAGCATCGTTCTGGCGGCATTGGTTGCATCCGTAACATGCGGACGCCCCTTGATCAGGTTCCAGGCCAGATAGGAATCCACGGTACCAAAGCAAAGCTCACCGGCTTTGGCGCGCTCATGCAGATTCTGATGATCCAGTATCCACTTCAGTTTCGTTCCCGAGAAATAGGCATCCGGGATAAGACCCGTTACCTTGCGGATGTGCTCCTCGTATCCATCCTCGCAAAGCTGTTTCACAATCGGGGCGGTGCGCCGGCACTGCCAGACGATGGCATTGTACATCGGCATTCCAGTCTTGCGGTCCCACACAAGGGTGGTCTCACGCTGATTGGTAATGCCAATGGCGGCGATGTCCGCAGGATTGATTCCGCTCATCTTGACGACTTCCTTGAGGGAATCCACCTGTGTGTTTAAAATAGCCTGCGGATCGTGCTCAACCCAGCCCGGCTGCGGATAAATCTGCTCAAATTCATAGCTTTTGATCGCCACAATCCGTGCCTGTTCATCAAACAGCACCGCTCTTGAGCTCGTTGTTCCCTGATCGAGTGCGACAATGTACTTTCCCATAGGTATCCTCCTTTGATTCAAAATAAAACCGCTG
>JAFUZM010000193.1 GCA_017476605.1 Clostridia bacterium | reverse complement strand
GTGATGGAAAGAAGGATCACTTCGTACCATACCGTGTCAATGAGCAGAAGGGAGGGACTGTAGGCAAACACAAAAGGAATGATGAACGCTCCAATGGCCAGCCGGGTTGCGGTGATGCCGGTCTGCATGGGCTTTGCCTTTGCAATGGCAGCACCGGCATAGGCGGCAAGGGCAACCGGTGGCGTGATGTCTGCGACGATGCCGAAATAGAAGACAAAGAAGTGGGCGGCGATTTTCGGGATGCTCATCTGAATCAGGATGGGGGCACAGGTACTGGCCATGATGCAGTAGGTGGCCGTTGTCGGAAGGCCCATGCCCAGGATGATGCAGCAGACCATGGTCAGCAGTAGGGCCAGAAGGGAGGATGATCCGGAGACCGCAACGACGGCTGCGATCATCTTGCTGGCAAGACCGGTCAGGGTGATGCAGCCGCAGATGATGCCGGCAACGCCGCAGGCAACGGCAACGGTTACACAGGATTTTCCGCCGGCCTCAAGAGAATCAAGGATGGATTTCGGTGTAAATCCGCCCTGCTTTCCGACGGCTGCAGTAAGGAGATTTCCCTCTTTGCGGTCGCCGCGCAGGTAGGCAAGGATATTGCTGATGACACCCACTAAAATGGCGACCAGGATGGAGACAGCCGCTGAGAACTGCATGGTTCTGGTATTGGAACAGACGAGATAGATGAGCACGATCAGGGGCAGGAGAAGGTAGGAATCCTTAATCAGGTTCCGCATGAGGGGGAGCTCTTCCTTGGGAATGCCCTTAAGTCCGAGTCGCCGTGCTTCCAGGTGGACGGCAATGAAGATGCCCATGAAATACAGAATGGCGGGCAGAATCGCTTTGACGATGATGTTTGAATAGGGAACGCCCAGATAATCTGCCATGAGGAAGGCAGCAGCGCCCATGATGGGCGGCATGATCTGTCCGCCGGTGGAGGCGGCTGCCTCAACGGCACCGGCAAACTCACTGCGATAGCCGGTCTTTTTCATCATGGGGATGGTCATGGAGCCGGTGGTGACGGTATTGCCGACGGAGGAGCCGGACACCATGCCACAGAGGGCGGAGGAGATAACGGCTACCTTTGCAGGACCGCCGGAATACCGGCCGGTAATGGCATTGGCCAGATTGATGAAGAAGCCGGAGACACCGCTGCGCTCAAGGAAGGCACCGAAAATGATGAAGACCACGATGTACTTTGAGCAGACATTGATCGGGGTGGACATGATGCCGTTGTCGCCGTAGAAGATTTCGGAGACAACGCGCGGAACCGGATTGTTGTAGTTGGTGGATGCAAAGGTGTAGATGATGAAGAACGCTGCAACGAACAGGATCGGCAGGCCGACACAGCGGCGGCAGAGCTCAATGAGCGCCAGAATGCCGATGACACCGATGATGGTGTACTTTATGTCCTTCATCCGAACCGCCAGGCGCATATTGAGAATGGCATTGGCGTTAAACGCAAAGTAGAAGAAGGCACCGGCACCCAGAACCATCAGGACCACATCGTACCATGGAATGTAATTGGGCTTTACGTGACTTTTGCGAATTGGGTAGATCAGGTATCCCATGATCAGCACGAGACCGACAAAGCTGGTCATGCGTGCCTGCTCCAGCATGTTAGCAAACAGGGTAACGTAGATGCAGAAGACGGAAAACGCAGCCAGAATGAAGGAAACCAGGATTTTCGGTTTTCCGGTCCAGATTCTGGTATTGCTCTCACGGTCATATTTTTTCATGACCGCATCGACGTCGGCCTGCATGTTACTGGTGTCCGGAGTGGGGGATTCGGGCTTTACATTTTTGTCTGACATGTTAACTCCCATCCGGCGGCCAGGCCGCCTCAATCAGTTTTATATTCGGGAAAGGGACTGCGGTTTGCCGCAGTCCCTCTAAATATCCAGTTGTCGATATGACTTACTCGGCGGTTACGACGGTATAGCCTTTCTCTGCAAAGTACTTGGCAGCACCGGCATGATAGGGCAGACCGCAGACGGAGGCATAGTCAAGGTTCAGCTCGGCACCCTTTGCGTGGGCTTCCGTGATCGCGTCCTTGTTCTCAAAGATGGCGGAGACGATGGTGTAGGCCTGTTCCTCGGTGACATCCTCATTGGCGATGATGGTGGCCTTTACGCCGACGGTGACGATGTCCTCGTCAATGCCTTCATAAGTGCCGGCCGGGATAATGGTCTTACCGTAGGCGGGATTGATTTCGGCAAGCTTTGCGGCATGCTCATCGTCGAGAGCAACCAGATAGGCACCCTTGGTGGTGCAAAGGTCGGTGACGGCCGGAGTCGGAGCACCGGCGACAACGAAAGCTGCGTCAATCTTTCCGTCCTTGAGGGACTCGGCGGAGTCGCCGAAAGAGAGGTACTGAGGCTTGATGTCGTCAATGGTCATGTCATAGGCAGCCAGGAAGTCCATGGCGTTGAAATAAGTGCCGGAACCGGAGGAGCCGATGGAGACGTTCTTGCCGGCAAGATCTGCAACGGTCTTTATATCCGGGTTGCAGGTGATGACCTGGACGGTCTCATCATAAAGGGCAGCAATTGCGGTGAAGCTGGTGACAGGAGCACCTTCATACTGCTCAAAGCGGATGCCATTGTAGGCATAGCCTGCAACGTCATTCTGAACGAGAGCCAGCTGCGCGTCGCCAAGGTCAAGCAGGTCGATGTTGGCAGCAGAGCCGTTTCCGGCGATGGCGGTTACGGGAACATCCGTATTGCTGGTGATGTACTGAGCCAGAACGGTGCCGTAGGCATAATAGGTGCCTGCGGTGCCACCGGTGGTAAACGTCAGGTCAGCAAGCGCGACGGTGCAGGCAAGCACCAGAACGAGTGCGATGAACAGTGAAGTCAGTTTTTTCATGGTTTTTAAACCCTCCATTGCTGAATTTGAGGGTATTATAGCACCTGAATTGATATTTTGCAACATCAAATTGCAAAATAACCGAAAACAGGGGACTTTTCTTCGAAATTTGTCGCAAAAAGTGAATTTTCAATACAAATGTTATGCAATTACTTTCCTGCGATAGTATGATGCAGTGCGTGGAGCAGACAGGAAGGCGACCATCTGGAACTGCGGGGGCGATACGATTCGCGGAGCCGGGATTTGAACCGGGAAAATTGAAGGATTTACATTTTGATGGGGATGCAGTATACTTTCGGTAATTTTGAGACGACGGCTGTAAAACGGCAGTTTCATGGGAGGATCGGCATGGCGAAATGCGGATTTATGCTGAAATTTGAAAATGAGAATCTGGCCAGACAGGCGCTGTCTGCACTTGCCGTGCAGATGCCGGATCTTCCGGAACTTGAAGTTCACGGACCGCTTGTCTGCATTTCCACAGAGACGCAGATGGACGCCACGCGTTTTGCACCGGAGAAGATGGAAAACGGGGAAGGGTATTTTCCCGCCATCTGCAAGGCCGCTGCCCGGCAAATGCCGGAGGCTTTGTTTGATGGCCACTGCATTTACGAGGAGAGTGGCATGCAGATGGATATCACCACAAGATATACGGGAAGCCTTCTTTCCTTCAGCGTAAACGTAAAAGGGGAAACCCCCGACCAGTATCTGGTCAGATATAAACGGCTTGAAGAACGCGAGCTTTCCTTTACCGGAGTACAGCGCCGGAACAAACAGAGATAACCAAGTGCCTTTAAAACAGGGGAGAATATGGAAAAGAAAACACAGAGAAATGCGATTACAGAGGGAAATCTTCTTGGCGAAATGGTCCGCTTTTCCGTTCCCTACCTGATTGCCTGTTTCCTTCAGAACTTTTACGGTCTTGCGGATCTGTTCATCGTCGGGCGGTTCAATGATGCCGCCTCAGTGACCGCCGTATCTGTGGGAAGCCAGATGATGCACATGCTGACGGTGGTGATTGTGGGCCTTGCCATGGGGACGACGGTGTCCATCAGCTATGCCGTCGGGGCAGGAAAGAACAAAGAGGCGGCAAAGGTCATTGGAAATTCCATCCTGCTGTTTTCCACCTTTGCCATTTTGCTCACCATCCTCCTGATGTCCTCCATCCGGCTTATTCTGGGAGTGCTTCAGACGCCGCCCGAGGCAATGGGCGAAGCCGTCTCTTACCTCCGCATCTGCTTTGGCGGCATCCTGTTCATCACGGCTTATAACCTGATCAGCAGCATATTCAGAGGCCTTGGCGATACGCGCCGTCCCATGATTTTTGTCGCACTGGCGGGCATTCTCAACATTGGTCTTGATCTGCTCTTTATCGGGGCTTTTCGCATGGGCGCCTTTGGTGCCGCCCTGGCAACGGTCATCTCTCAGGGCGTTTCCGTCCTGATTGCCCTTCTGTCCCTCAGACGGATGCATCTTGCGCTGAGGCTATCAAAGGCAGATGCCACATATTCCCGCCCGGTCATGGGAAAGATTCTTTCCATCGGTGTCCCGATTGCCCTGCAGGATGGGTTCATTCAGATTTCCTTCCTTGTTATTACGATGATTGCCAATTCCCGCGGCGTTGTGATTGCTGCCTCTGTCGGGATCGTTGAGAAGATCATCAGCTTTCTCTTTCTGGTGCCCTCAGCCATGCTTTCAACGGTTTCTGCGCTGGCTGCGCAGAATGCGGGCGCCGGATATCATGAGAGAAGCCGTCAGGTGCTCCGGTATGGCATTCGAATCTGCCTCATCTTTGGCATCTGCATCTTCCTTGTCTGCCAGATCGTGCCGGGCCCGGTTGTCTCGCTCTTTGTTCATGATGAACCTGAGGTCGTCCGGTATGGGGCTCAGTACCTCATGACCTATGCGCTTGACTGTATCTTTGCCGGTGTTCATTTTTGCTTCAGTGGCTTTTTCAGCGCATATGACAAATCCATTTATTCCTTCATTCACAATCTGCTTTCCATCCTGCTGGTCCGGATTCCGGGAGCGCTTCTGGCTTCCCGGTATTTTCCGGGTACGCTCTATCCGATGGGCCTGGCAGCCCCTATGGGCTCGCTTCTTTCCTGCATCATCTGTCTCTTTTTCTACAGCCGCCTTCGGCGGCAGACGGATTGAAATTGGAGGAACAATGGGATAAAATGATGGAGGCAGCATTCACTCACATGCCATCGCATGCAGCTGCCAATAATTAAGGAGGGGAAGCTACGAATATACGGGGATCATTCCGAAAGGGATTTGCGCATGAGATGCTCCTGCTGCTTTTGCCGATTGTTCTGCAGAATGTCATTACAGCGTCTGTCGGAATGGCGGATACCGTCATGCTGGGACGCGTGGATCAACAGTCACTGGCGGCGTCCTCTCTGGCGGGACAGGTGCAGTTTCTTCTGAATGTCACCTATTTCGGCCTGGCTTCCGCGCTTACCATTCTGGCGGCGCAGTACTGGGGAAAAGGGGATGGCGCGACGATTTCAAGGATTCTTGGGATCGGTCTCATACTCTCCCTTTTGTTTTCCGGTACGGCGGCTCTGTTCGCGCTCTCCATGCCGGAGCGCGTGATGCGGGTCTGGACCAACGAGCAGGAGCTCATTGAGACGGGTGCCAAATATCTTCGGCTGGTTGCGTTTTCTTATCTGTTTGCAGGCTTTTCGCAGCCGTATCTGGCTGTCATGAAGAGCTGCGGGCGGGTCCTCCTGTCGACGGTGATTTCCTTTATCACCCTCGGGCTCAACGTGATGCTCAATGCTGTTCTCATTTTTGGCCTTTTCGGATGCCCGCAGATGGGCATTCAGGGTGCGGCCCTTGCGACCAGCATTTCCCGGGGCGTCGAGCTCATGATCTGCCTTGGGGACTATCTCATGCAGAGCATCATCCCACGGGGCTTTATGGCTCTGTTTCATATTCCGGGTGCGCTGATCCGGGACTTTGCCAGGTACTGTCTGCCTGCGTTTATCAATGACGCCCTGTGGGGACTGGCGATTTCGGTTAATGCGATGATCATGGGGCATCTGGGATCGGACATCGTCGCCGCAAATTCTGTTGTCTCCGTTGTACGCGAGCTGGTCACCACGGTGGGCTTTGGCATCTCCGCTGCCTCCTCCATTATGCTGGGGCGGGAAATTGGAGTAGGGGATACGGCCCTGGCCGAAAGAGATGCGGCCGCCATCCTGCAGGTGACCATCGTTACGGGGATTGTCGGCGGGGCGCTTCTGATCGGGATCAGCCCATTGGTTCCGGGACTTGTCAAGATTTCGGCAACCTCTGCTGTTTACCTCAAATGGATGCTTCGGATCAATGCCGTTTACCAGATGGGGCAGATTGTCAACACACTGCTCATCTCCTCGTTCTTTCGCTGCGGCGGGGATGCCAGCTACGGGCTCAAGCTGGACTTTATTTCCATGTGGTGTTATACCGTTCCGGTTGGCCTGATTGCGGCGTTTGTCTTGCGGCTTTCGCCACTGCTTGTCTATGTGGTGATGTGCACGGACGAATTTGTAAAGATGCCCTTTGCCATGGCGCACTATAAAAAGCGGCAGTGGATTAAGAACCTCACCCGAAACTTTGAGGAGCATGAGCTGCCCAATCAGGAAGAATAAATTCAAATCAGTCGTTCTCTCAGAAAGGATAGAGTATGGAAAAGCAACAGAAAAACAGAGAGCAGATCATTGTTCATACAAGTATTGTTGGCATTGCCGTCAACGTTCTCCTTGCAGTGTTTAAGGCCATTGTCGGATTTTTATCCAATTCAATTGCCGTTGTTCTTGACGCCGTCAACAACCTGAGCGATGCGCTTTCCTCGGTCATCACGATTATCGGTGCAAAGCTTGCCGGGAAAAAGCCGGACAAGCGTCATCCGCTTGGGTATGGCCGAATTGAGTATTTAAGTGCGATGCTGGTATCGGGACTGGTTTTATATGCCGGCATCACCTCTCTGGTGGAATCAGTCAAAAAGATCATCTGGCCGGAAACTGCAAGCTATGACGCGGTGACGTTTATTATCCTGGGCGGCGCAATTCTGGGAAAGGTCTTCCTTGGACGATATGTCAGTGCAAAGGGAAAGGAGGTGCATTCGGATTCCCTGATTGCCTCAGGTAAGGATGCGCTCTTTGATGCACTGGTTTCCTCCTCGGTTCTCCTGTCGGCTGTCATCTTTCTTCTGACGAAGATCAGCCTTGAGGCCTATGTCGGCATTCTCATCGCGGTGCTCATCATCCGTTCCGGCGTTGAGATGATGACGGAAACCCTCGACAAGATCCTGGGCGAGCGCACGGATCAGGAAGTCGGTGCAGCCGTCAAAAAGACCGTTTGTGAGGAGCCGGGTGTTCATGGGGCCTATGACCTGATTCTGCACAGCTATGGTCCGGACAGGCAGGTGGGCTCAGTGCACGTAGAGGTAGACGATACACTGACGGCGGATGTCATTGACGGGATGGAGCGGAACATTGCAAACCGTGTCTATCAGGAGCATGGAATCATTCTTGCTGCAGTTGGCATTTATTCAAGAAATACGCAGAACAATGCCGCTGCCGAGCTGCAAAGCCGTGTGATTCGTACGGTCATGGCCCATGAGGGTGTTCTGCAGATGCATGGTTTCTATCTGAATGAAAAGGAAAAGACAATGAGTCTGGACGTCATTATTGACTTTGATGTGGATGACCGCCATGAGGAATATAACAAAATTCTCTCTGAGGTTCAGGCGCTGGCTCCGGATTACCAGATCAATATGGCCATGGATATTGATGCCTGAGGCTCGGCGAGAGACGAATGGTGTAGCATACACATGAAACATGAAATGCATATGGCAGGGAGTTTGTCAGGTGACGAGCACTGACAAAAGTCACTACGTCGAAAGATCAAACTGCTTGTCAGGGGAGGTGACCAGGAACGAAAAAGGTCAGGGCGCCAAAGGCGGAAAGCCATAGGGCTGCCGGTGAGAAAAAAGAGACAAGACAGAAGAGCGGAAAGGTTTACCGCAAACTGGACAGAATTCCGGAAGGTCGCGCAAACGGGCGGATCACGGAGGGATGTCTGGTTCTTGAGGGAGGCGCGTTCCGGGGAATCTATACCGCGGGGGTGCTGGATACACTTATGCAAAACGGGATCAACCTGTCCTGTACGATTGGCGTCAGCGCAGGCGCGCTGAACGCGATCAGCTATGTGTCCGGTCAGATCGGACGCAGTGCCCGCTTTCATCTTCGCTATCGGCATGACCCGCATTTTGTCGGACTGAATCCGATTCTCAGCCAGAAGGAACGGGGCATCATCGGCTTTGATTTTCTGTTTGACAAACTGGATGAAGTCGAGCCACTTGACAGTGCACGGTTTATGTCGGAAAGCCGCCGCCTTCTTGTGGTCTGTACCGCGCTTGCCAGCGGTCTGCCGGTATACTTTGAGAAGCGGGACAGCGAGGAGGAAATCATGACGGCCATTCGGGCCTCTGCCTCCATGCCCTATGTGAGTCAGCCGGTCAGTGTGCGGGGAATCCGTTGTCTTGACGGAGGCTGCAGTGTCAAAATTCCCTTTGAATGGCCAATCACCCATGGCTACAAGAAAGTCGTCGTGGTTCGGACCAGGGAACGCACCTACCGGGCACCTAGGGGAGAGGATGAACGGATGCCCGCGATGTTCTACGGGGAATTTCCGGAATTCTGCGCGGTGCTTTCAAAAATGAATGAGAGATACAACCAGGAGCTTGATGCACTGGATCAGCTGGAAAAAGAGGGACGTGCATTTGTGATTGCCCCCTCAATTCCCGTTACCAGCGGTCGCCTTGAATCCGACATGGACAAGCTGGGCGAGCTGTATTTTATGGGAATGCACGATGCAAAGCAGGCACTGCCTGCGCTGCGTCTGTATCTATCAAGCCAAGAACAGGTTTAACTATAGGAGGAAAGCATCTGCCCAACAGGCAGATGAAACAAATAGAATGGGAAAACGCATTATCTTTTGTCTGTTTCTTATGTGTCTGTCTCTGAGTTTTTCTCTGGCGGAGACAAACATATTGACCACCTTCTATCCGATGTACATTCTGACACAGAATGTGGCACTGGATATTGAAGGAGTGACGGTCACCAATATGGCTGAGCAGACCGTTGGCTGTCTGCACGACTACACCCTGCAGACACAGGACATGGTGGCGCTTGAACAGGCGGATATTCTGGTCATCAACGGCGGTGGCATTGAGCAGTTCATGGAGCGTGCCCTTGCTGTGCAGCCGGATCTGCCGGTGGTTGACGCCTCCCTTGGAATTGAAATGGAGCCAAGCGTTGAGGAAGGGCTCCTCAACGCGCATGTCTGGATGGATCCGGTTTTGGCGGAGGTTCAGGTAAAGAACATTGCCGGCGGGCTTGCCGCGGCAGATCCCACGCATGCGGAGCAGTATGCCGCCAATGCGGAGGCCTACTGCAGTCGCCTTTCGGAAATGGATCAGGAGCTTAAGGCGGAGCTTGCGCCACTTGCGGGTATGAACATCATCACGTTTCATGAGGCATTCAACTATTTTGCGCGGCGCTATGGGATGAATGTGGCCGGTGTCATTGCGACGGAGCCCGGGGAGGAACCCAGTACCCGTGAGATTGCGGATACCTGTGATCTTGTCCTTGACCTTGGTATCCGTACGCTTTTTGTTGAGCCACAGTATCCAAAGACGGCGGCAGAGGTTATTGCGCGGGAAACCGGTGCAAGCCTTTATACCCTTGATCCCTGTGTTTCCGGGGATGGAACCCCCGGAAACTATGAAGCCATTCAGCGGCAAAATGCAGAGGTACTGAAGGAGGCGTTCGGCCTGTGAGGAAAGATGCGCGACCGGTCCCTGTTCCGGGTGGACGGGAAGCCTGTCAGCTGTGCCGTATTGAGGTCGATGACCTGAATGTCAAAATTGACGGGCAGGTGCTTCTCTCGGATGTCAATCTGCATATCCATTGTGGCGAGCTGACGGCCTTAATCGGCACCAACGGAGCGGGCAAGACAACGCTGCTGCGTGCGCTCCTGGGGCAGATTGACTACAAGGGACAGATTCGGCATCTGACGGGAGAAGGGTTGCCTGCGGCGACGATTCGTACCGGCTATGTTCCCCAGCAGCTGGAGTTTGACCGGTCTTCACCGATTACGGTTCTCGACTTTGTCGCTGCCTCACTCTCAGCGCGTCCGGTATTTCTCGGGATCGGGAAACGGACAAGAGAGCAGGCTGTGGAGTCGCTTGGCAGGACGCACTGTGAGCATCTTCAAAACCATCCCATGGGCGGACTTTCTGGTGGCGAGTTGCAGCGGGTGCTCCTTGCCCTTGCGCTGACGCCTCAGCCGGATCTTCTCATTCTGGATGAGCCGGTATCCGGGGTGGATGAAAACGGCCTGGAAACCTTTTATCAGATGGTCACAGAGCTGAAACGCAGAAATCATATGGCCATTTTACTGGTGTCCCATGATCTTGATGTCGTTCGCCGATATGCAGACCGTGTGGTGCTCATGCAGGGAACGGTCATTGAACAGGGGCCGCCGGAGGTTGTATTTAAGTCCCAAGGCTTTGAAAAGGTCTTTGCCAAGGCACCGACGGTGAAGGGGACAAGGCCCAACAAAGAGTATGCGGATCCGGGAAAAGGGGGAGAGGAATGAGTACGATTTATGCAATCATGGATATCATCCTTCCATTTCCCTTTCTGCGCTTTACCTTTATGAAAAACGCGTTGCTGGCCATTCTGCTGGTGACGCCCCTTTTTGGCATGCTGGGCACCATGGCGGTGGATAACAAGATGGCCTTCTTCTCGGATGCACTGGGGCACAGTGCACTGACAGGCGTGGCCATTGGTGTGATCCTGGGGATGGAGAACCAGATGATCCCGATGCTCATCTTTGGTATTCTCTGGGCCATTCTGATCACCTTTGTAAAGCAGCATTCCCGCATGAGTGCGGATACCATTATCAGCGTCTTTTCTTCAACCAGCATTGCGTTGGGACTTGTGATTCTGTCCCGGGGCGGCGCCTTTGCCAGGTATTCCTCCCTTCTGGTGGGAGATGTTCTGGCGGTTACGCAAAGTGATCTGCCCGTGCTTTTCCTGACGCTTCTTGTGGTTCTTGCTGTATGGTGTTTTCTCTTTAATTCCCTTCTTTTGACCAGCGTCAATGCCTCGCTGGCCAGAAGCCGGGGTATTCATACGAAACGGACGGAGTATCTCTTTACCTCTCTGGTTGCCATCTGTGTCATGGTCTCCATCCGCTGGGTGGGTGTAATGTTGATTAATTCTCTCCTGATTCTCCCGGCAGCTGCTTCCCGGAACCTTGCAAGAAACGCAAAAGCCTATTTTCTTCTCGCTATCCTGATTGCACTTGTCTGTGGCATTGCAGGACTGATTGCCTCTTATTACCTCAACACATCTGCAGGCGCTGCGATTGTATTGCTCTGTGCTCTTGTCTATTTTGCAACTCTTCCTTTCAGGAGAAAGTAAGAATTCAAAAGGAGGGATGGGTATGTTGCGTCTAACGGCTGTAGACGTCTTCCCGGAAGAAAACGATATGCTGAGAATTGCTTTTGACAATGGGGAAAAAGCGCTTTGATGCAAAACCCTACATTCAGGGCGAGTGGTATGGAAAGCTGGCGGATCGGCAGTATTTCCGCTCAGTCAGGACGGATGGCTTTACGTTTGTGTGGCCGGAAGGACAGGATCTTTGCCCGGATGAAATATATGATCTTGGCGTTTCTGTCAACCAGCTACAACTGGCATAACCAGCGAACAGAAAAGTAGACAGACCTCCAATATGTTCACAGAAAAGGGTTTGACAGCCATGCGGGATAGAACTTCGCTGTTCAGAGCAGAACTATAACTGTGCCCTATTGGTGCCTTGTAGCTCCTGGACGCTTGAAACTGAAACTATATACGTTATGGATAACCGCCGGATTCTGGCAGGGTAGATATATCCTGTCAGGTTCGGCGGTTTTTATGTGAGGCGTCTGTTCCTTTGTAGAGAAAGTTATTACTACCCATAGGTAAGGGCTTGAAGTTATCGCCCCCTTTTCCCTGGGCCCACACCGTACGTGCGACTTTCATCGCATACGGCGCTCCATCGAACCTGTCAGGCATTGTTATCTTTTAACATTCCTCTCAAGTTCATTACAT
>JAFUZM010000192.1 GCA_017476605.1 Clostridia bacterium | reverse complement strand
TGAAATCAAAGGACTTGGCATGATTCTGCTGTTGTAGAACTGACCAGAATGAGGCGGATAGTCGCCTTGCCCGCACCTTGACAATTATACATTTTAACGATTGAACCGGATAACGATATGAGGAAGCTATCGTTAAGATGTTCATTTGACTCACACCTAGCGATGCGATCAGAAGGTTTCGCAGGCCAGTAAAACAACAGCCTCTAAAACTTGTAAGCGGGACAAAAACATGGTAAAATCACGGTCAAAGCTGGATTCAAGGAGGAAGGAAGCAGCATGCGCGAGAACAGCTTGATGCAATCAGCAAAAGACGCGAAGAATGACGAGTTTTACACCCAGTACTCGGACATTCAGAAGGAACTGAATGCCTATCTGGAATTCAACCCTGACACATTCCGGGACAAGACTGTCCTGCTGCCCTGCGACGATCCGGAATGGAGCAATTTTACCCGTTTCTTTGCACAGAACTTCGAAACTTTCGGGCTGAAAAAATTGATTTCCACCAGCTATGCTGCTGACAAGAAGAAGGTGCAGTTCCAGCAGCTTTCCATGTTTGAAGAAAGCAGTCCTCAGTTTGACCGGACAAAAACCAATTCACATGGAAAGATCTTCGTTTTGGAACGGGATACCAACAGATCAGGCAAAATCGACATCAATGACCTTGAGTGGGCATATCTTGACGGAGATGGTGATTTTCGGAGCGACGAGGTTAAAAAGCTTCGTGATGAGAGCGACATCATCATTACAAACCCGCCTTTTAGCCTTTTCAGGGACTTCCTCGCTTGGATTATGGAAGGTCAGAAGAAATTTCTGATTATTGGAAATATCAACTGCATAACCTACTTGGAAGTATTTCCGCGCATCATGAGAAATGAGATATGGCTTGGCAATGGAATGGGGCGATGGATTTCCGGATTTATTGTACCAGAGTCTTATCCTCTATATGGAACTGAGGCGCGTATCGATGCAGATGGCCATAGAATTGTTTCAACTAACAATTGCCTTTGGTTGACGAATCTTGACCATGGTCGAAGACATCAGCCAATGCAGCTAATGACTATGGCGGATAATATAAAATATAGCAAACATAAAGAAGTCAGAGAGCAGAAATATCCTCATTATGATAATTATGATGCGATAGACATTCCATACACTGACAGTATTCCTTCCGATTACGATTCCTACATGGGCGTACCTATTACATTTATGGACAAGTATTGTCCTGATCAATTTGAGATTATAGGCTGTAGCGATAATGGATATGTCCCAGACTGGTTCAAACTTGAGCATTTTAAAAAGCACAATGAACCATACCTTTCTGGAAAAAAAGTATATAAACGCATCTTCATCAGGAGGAAGCAGCAATGAAGACGACACTGCTTACAGATATCACCATTGATGAGATCTGCAAAGGCTTTGTTTATAATGAGCTGGAAGGAAAAGGACTCTTCGGCTGGTCAGGAAAGCTGGTCATCCAGCCTGAATATCAGCGCAACTATCTGTATGCAGAAGCAAAGATGGAAGAAGCTGTTATTCGCTCCGTTCTGGCTGGTTATCCGATTGGACTTTTATATTTCAACAAGGTCAGTGATACCCAATTCGAGGTGCTTGATGGCCAGCAGCGCATTACCAGTCTTGGACGCTTTATGACAGGAAAATTCCCGTTGATTGATCAGACTGGACTTCCGCATTATTTCAGCGCAATGCCAGATGATAAGGTCAATTTGATAAAGAACACACCGCTCACTATTTACATCTGTGAAGGAACGGAAAGCGAAATAAAAGCATGGTTTAAGACGATTAACATCGCGGGAATTCCGCTGAACCATCAAGAAATATCCAATTCCGTTTATTCCGGCCCCTTCGTGACGAAAGCAAAGGAAGAATTCAGCAATAGCTCCAACGCCAACATTCAGAAGTGGAGTGCCTATATTAAAGGTCGTGTCAATCGGCAGGACTTCCTGCGCGTAGCATTAGAGTGGGTTTGTAGGAGCACAGAAGATGACGATGTGGATGCCTATATGAGCCAGCACCGCTACGATACTGACATCACTGAACTGAAAACATATTTCACGAGCGTCATTGACTGGGTCTCAGGTGTTTTCAATGATGTAGAATCAGAAATGAAAGGACTTGAATGGGGCCGCCTGTTTGAGGCATATCATACAACTCCATACGATCCAGCTGAAGTTTCTGCTAAAGTACATGATTTATACGCAGATGCTGCAGTAAAGAATCGGAAAGGCGTCTTCGAATATATTCTGGGCGGTTGCTCCGATACAAAGCTGTTGGATATAAGAATCTTTGAGGAATCGACAAAGAAAGCAGTCTATGCGCAACAGACGAACGCCGCTGTAACAGCAGACAAGTCAAACTGTCCTTTGTGTGCTCTTGGTCATGATGCAAATGCAAAAAAGATTTGGAAATTCACTGAGATGGACGCTGACCATGTAGCTGCATGGAGCCGTGGAGGTTCTACTGACATCAGCAACTGCCAGATGCTTTGCAAAACACACAACAGGGCGAAGGGCAATCGCTAAATATACTTGCCATTTGTGTCAGAACATTTTTTTGCAATTACTGCATACAATTCTATTCCCAAATTGTATATTGACAGAGATACATCCATCTGTTATACTCCTGTAAGCCGACATGCTAACGTGCATGCATTTCGGTCTCGCTGTTCCCCCACAACGAGATAGAAGGAGAAGATGAAAGGAAATGGAAACCAACACCACAACCTTTGGAGAATTCCTCCAGAGGAAGCGCGAGGAGAGCAAGATCACGCTGCGGAAGCTGGCAGAAAAACTGAATTTTTCTGCGCCGTTCTTGAGTGACGTTGAGAAGGGCCGTCGCAATCCGCCTGAACTCTCCAAACTGGAGCAGATCGCAGATATTCTCCACCTGTCGGCAGAGGACAAGGATACCATGTTTGACCTCGCCGGAAAGAAGCGGGAATCTGTCGCTCCGGATCTTCCTGATTATATTATGAGCAGAGGGTATGTCGCCACCGCCCTGCGGACGGCGCGTGACCTGGATGCCGGAGAGGAAGAGTGGCAACGGTTCATACAAGAACTTCAAGAACGGAAGGGGAAATAATCAGAGATGATGAAACCGTATTTTCGAACGAAGAACAACGGAGTCCCCATACTCAGCAAGGATGAAATCAACGATATTGCGGAAGGTTTTGTCCGGGATTTTCAGGAGAGCGCCTTAACCAGCCCGGAGGAGTTTGATGTTGAGGCCTTTCTGGAGCTCTACATGGGAATGACGCCAGACTTCCAGTATCTTTCCCATAACGGGATTTATCTGGGAATGACCGTTTTCAACGAAACCGACAAGATTCCCGTATACGATCCATTCACAAACCGGGCGGAGTACATTCACGCGGACGCGAATACCGTGATCATCGATCGCCGCCTGATTGAGGATGAGAAGCAGGCACACCGGCTTCGCTTCACGCAGGGACATGAAGCTGGACACGCATCTTCCACACGAAGTGCTTTTACCGGAATCCAAATCGGGTGTCCATTTGGTCTCTTATGGAACCTGAAACGGAGGATGTCCCGATGATTCGGTGCCGGACAGACTCCATTTTCAACCGCGCCAACACTGATCCCCGGAACTGGGGAGACAACGAATGGATGGAATGGCACGCAAACGCAATGTCCTCCGCTCTGCTGATGCCCCGCCCGGCGGTCAGACGGCTGTTTGACGCAAATAGCAGGTTCGGCAGCCGCTGTAGTCAGATTATCAAGACGATTTATGATCTGATTGAATTCTGCAATGTTTCCCACGAGGCAGCGCTTTATCGTCTGAAGGATCTGGGTTATGTTCAGGCCAATGAGGTGCGCAGCTTCATGCCCGGTTCGTCACTGATGGCATGCGGACGTAGCCTCTAATTCACCACTACCCCCTAGCGGGTCGCCGCGCCCGCTTTCTTTTTTACTCACTTTTGCGTAAGCCGGACAGCTAACGAGTTATCATGGAGGTGCGGATGCAAAGCTTCGATCCAGTTTGTGACACATCCTAATGAAGTTCAAAAGTCATGTATGATATTTTATAATTGAACTAATTGACAATATTAAGTTCAAATGATAGAATTAGATGAACTCGGCAGGATTGGAGGTTGAATTTGATGGCCGGTGAAGTAGGAACTGCTCTGGAGAGCTACATCTATAAAAATGAATCTCATTGCCTGGTAAAGCCAACGTCTCGAACGGAACTGGAGAAAGCTTTTATTGCAGCACGCGAGTTGCAGGAATTAGCAAGTATAAATGACGGGGATACCCGGATTAACATTGAGCTTCTTGCTGAACAGGAAAGCATGATCAAGCAGTATGTTGATGTTCTGGGTGAATTCGACTCCACGATCTTCTCCAGAAACATCACTTACTTGGCGAAGAAAAAGGGCATGAGGATGGCTGAGCTGGAAAGCTGTCTTGGAATCAGTTCCGGATATATTTCCAGAACGATGAAGGAGAGCTCCGGGAAGAAGATGAGCATCGACATGGCCTGGAAGATTGCCAGAGTTCTGGACGTTAATCTCCACGACCTGATCAGCAAAGACATGCAGAATCAGCGTGGCAATACCGCGATGGTTGTGAAATTCATCGATAAGCTGACGATGAAGACGCGGGATGCAGAACTGGAATGGCAGGTAATGGGCGGGTACATCTCCCAGCCGGACAAGATTCTTTTTATCGGAGGGATCATCACCAAAGGAGAGGATGGAATCTACTACAACCCGGACTGGCTCGGAATTGACGAGCCTCGGCCACTAGCTGGAGATGTCATGAGGTTGCCCGCATTCGTGGATGGAAAGGAAGATCTCTACTTGGTTCCTTATAAGGGAAAAGATGATGACCACAGTG
>JAFUZM010000191.1 GCA_017476605.1 Clostridia bacterium | reverse complement strand
CCTTCAGAACATCGGTTATACTGCCTTTGATTCCTTTGGCCGACGGGACGATCTGCACATATGCTTTTGCCAACTCCGTGGCCATTTATAATCCCTCCAGTATACGGCGGCGTTCCGCCTCAAATTCTTCTGCGCTGTTCATCGGCTTAATATCCGTATCCTTTGGTGTTTTATCCGCCAGAAGCGCAGACATTATGGATGCTGGCATATTCCTGCCTCTTTGTCCATCTTTCGTTTTTGCCCAGACCAGCATTGACAAGCGATCTACCGCTCCGGCTAAAAGAGCAATCTCGCTGGTAATCTTTGCTCCAGACATCTTCATCTTGATCCGCGAATCTTCCCTCAAACCAACACAGAGCGTTGCCAGCAGCTTCACCGGCAACGCTCTGTAGTCAAGGATATGATATGTTTCCGCCAAATCGCAGATCAATGCAGATTCATCTGTGACGATCATGCTGGCCAGGGCCATTAGTTTTTTCCGTCTTCCCCAAGTCCGTTGAAGATCTCCTTGAGAGCTTCAGCGACGTCTGTGGATTTGACGCAGCCATCTTCACCGCGAAGATGATCATACAGACCTTTCTTCGCTTCCGGCGTCATGAGACGCTTGCAGACCATAGGGATGCCGGTAAGCACCCCGTTATCTGCATCGACAATGGCATCAATAAGCTCCATGTCGTTGCTTATTGTGTCGCGGACTTCAACTTCATAGCCAGACTTCAGCTTGACCTTTTTCACAGATATCCCTCCTCATTACTCTCCGGTTCCGGACTCGGTTTCGGATGTGTTGGTGTCGGTTTCGGATGTGTTGGTGTCGGTACCAGCTGCTACGATATACTCGTAGTGGGTATTCCCCTCAGCATCCGGGGCGCACGAAATTGTGGTCTCATATCCGATGCCGTCATCATCGACATAGTTGATCTCGCCGACCTCGATGACCTTTCCGTTCGGGATAACAATACGCTTCAGCGCATCATTCCGAAGGATCATGTCGATGACGATGCAGCAGTATTTCTGCTCCTTGCTGTTTGCCTTCACGGTGATGCCGGTTTCAAGATCTCCGGAGACGTTTTCATCACCGTAGACGCTCTTGAGAACATCGACGTCAAGAGACTGCAGCAGAGTGTACTTGAAGGTGTCACGCTTTTCGGACTGATAGTCCAGCACGACATCTCCGCCCCATGCCTTGACAGAATCAGACGTGGGGCTGTTCTCATTCACGACGCCTTCATCGCTCGCGTATCCGAGAGCCTTGAAAGCTTCGGCCAGCGCATCCCTGGCATTCGTAGGCAGTGTGGTGCCCAGCGGTGCGCGGAAAATCGCGCCTCCGATTTTAGGCTTGCCTGTAGATACTTTGTTGGTATCGTTCTGCATATTTCTTTCCTCCTCAATAGTGTACCAAATCGAATACCGCCTGATAGCGGTATTCCTTTGTCTGTGTGTCTGTGAAGTTGTAATCACTGTTCAGGCTGCATTTGCTGACATCGCTCAGGGTGATGATATTCTCCATAGCATCCTTGACGAGCTCATTCAGCTCAGCTGCTCCAAGCATGCTCTTTGCATGCGACTGAACAGCAATCATCGCGGTACAAATGCCGTTCCGCTTTCCTCCACCGGTTTTCTCGACAATGACGTAACTGTCTTCCGGATTCTCCGGACGCTCTGCGCAGACGGGAACCTCCAGTCTGTCAGACAGATACTGGATCACGATTTTCTCAATCATTATTCATTCTCCGCAGCAGTGTATTGTTTTTGAGATTGTCATCGTATGATTCGCTTGTTGCCGTGGCAACAGACGCATTCACACGATTGACACCGACATGTGTTGTGACATCGTATCCGGAAGATCCTGCCATTTTCTCTGCCTGTTCTCTGCATATGGCTTCCATTTCAGCTGACCGCAGTAAGGATCTGACACCTTCCCGGTTCAGCACAACTTCAAGCTTACCCATATCGTTCAACCAAAACCTTTCGATTCCAGTCCAGAGGGATCAGATGATCGATCCCAACGGCAGAAAAGCCTGTGGATTTCCACTTATGCCCGAAGAATTCAACCGTACAGTCTTCCCAGTTGTGCGTATCGCCCTTTGGGATCCCAAGCTGGTACAGAGCTTTCTTTCCGGAAAGCATTGTGGCATCCACCAGGCCATTATCGAGTTCGTTCGCCGGTGCAACCAGTACATTTTCGACTTCCACTGTCGTTTCTTCGAAAATCTCATGGTTGAACGCATCCTTTCCGGCAGAGACTTTCTCATGGAGGATGACTGTGATTCCCTTAATCTTGCTCATAGAAATCAATCACCCCATATCTCTGTCTCCGGAGCCCCAGCCTTGCCAGCTCGCTTTTCTTGATGAAAAGCCCGCCTCCGGGAACCAGGTAGGTTCCGCTTGCGGTATATCCGAATCCGGATTCACTGAACTGCGTCATGGGCTCGCTGCTGGTTGATGTCATCAGCGCCCGGGCAACAACATCACATGTGACGGACTTTGCGACAACAGCAAGATCTTCATCCTCAAGGAGCATCTCATCAAGATCCTTGTGGACCTTGCGAGCTTCTTCTCTTAGGGATGCCGATACCACGTCAAGCAATGCGCTTGCTCTTGTCTGTTCGTCCTGTGTCATCGGACGCCAAAGCTGTATCAAATCGTCTATTGTCGCGTAAGTGGTCATTTCTTTGTCCCTCTGGTTTTCTTTGAAGGCGTTGCCTTCTCTTCCTTCTGCGCTGCTGATGCCGCCTTGGTGCTGGAAGGCCCGACGGCCTCCCAGTCACCTCCGACGATGCTGTTTACATCAATTTCAGCGCCGGTTCTTTTGTGTCTGTACAGCATTACGCCTGAATCAGTGCAAAAGCATCCTTATCGAGGATGCCCCATCCGATATATGCCTCGGAACGGAGGCAAACTTCGTTGTACTGCTTCAGATCCCGGCCAGCACCATCGGGATCACCGTACTGAATGACCTCAATCGGGATGTTCTTGGAATATCCCCACCGGAATGCATTCGCGAAGTCACCAACAATGCCGTGATCGGTCTTGGCATCATCATCTGTGCCCTTCACGGTCAGAGTGTTGTTCACACTGAGACGGTAGCCGGCAAAGCTTGCAGGAGTGCCGCCAAAGCGGAATTCAGGATACTGGACAACGCCATTCACCTTGATCTTTGCCATAGCAGCACAAAAAGCTGCAGAAAGAATCAGGCCATTGACGTTGCATTCATTCGCAACGATTGCCTGAACAGCAGCATCCAGATTCTCATCCGGCTTGGTGGCATCATATGTAACCGTGTTCGTGATGACACCATCGAAGTTGTTTGTCGCGAGAGAGGTAACCGCACTCTTATCGCGAGGATTCAGACCATGCATTGCGGCGATGTCGAATCCGCGTGCAATCTTCTTCGCGAAGCCGTCCGCGAATGCACGCAGATAGCCAATTCGCGCTTCATCTGCGGAATTGATGAACTCATCCGTGATTCGTGCCTGATACACGAACTTGAGCGGACGAATGACAATGGGTTCGAACTTCGCCTCACTTGCAGGCTTTGCAGCACCCTCGCCGACGATTGCGGCTTCACCTTCCATGGAGAAGACGAATTCCTTCTCACCGTTGAACGGTACCGGTTTCTGTGCAGCCAGAGCGGCCAGAGAAGAGTGACCGTTCACTTTATTAAACAGTTCAGATACGAGCTCCTCAGGGAGCGCCAATGCTTTATTTGCAGCCATGATATTATTCCCCTTTCAATTGTTCAGATACGGCTTTCCAAGCCTCTATATTGCTCACTTTTCCACTCGGTTCAGGATCAGGAGAGAACATCGGAGCACCTCTGACCCCCATCAGCTTCCTGAGCGATTCAGCATCTTCACGAAGTGCTTTTTCATCGTCTCCGGAGAGCCTTGCAGCCAGTTCATACGGCAGGCCTACCTCACGGGCAATTCGCGTTTTTACCGAGTCGGTCTCGTAGCCCTTGATTTTTGCCTGCAGCTCTGCAATGGTTGCGACCTGCTTGTTTGCCTCATCAAGCTTTCCTTGCAGCTCCGCGATTGTTCCAACCTGCTTGTTTGCTGCATCAAGCTTTGATGTCAGATCACTGATCTGGCCTTCAAGCTGGGTGATTTTGGTGCTGTTTTCCGTTTCGAATCGCTTAGTTAATGTGTCACGCTCCCTCTGGATACGCTCACTGATTGCACGATCGAATTCTTCCTGAGTATTGATCGGTGTAAAGTTTGCCATGTGTTTTTCCTCCTCCCACTTAACCCGGTGGTATCGGTAAAGATTTATCAACGATCATTGATCGTTAATAGCTATAACGCGGTTTACGAGCACTTTTCTTGGTCTTCTGACCACAGATCCATTGAGCCAGGACCATGCTGTCCATGATGGCGATGTCGTACAGTTCGTTAATGGACCGGTAACCGAATCCGCCATTGGATCCGATCGGTCTCTTTTCACAGTTTGTTACGGATGACACCATGGACTGCTGACCGGCGTGACACAGTTCCTTCGCTGCCAGCCTTTCTTCAAACACGGCGCTGGCCTTGATAACATCTGCCACCTTTGGCAGGATCGCGCCGGTCATGTGTGTGTCCTTCATCGCATCCTTCAGAAGCTGCTGACCGCTTTGCCCATCGATCACAACCGCCTTGTAGTCAATACTACGCAAAAAGGCAACGATCCAGTCGGTCCCCTCACGGGACGATCTGCAATCGATGCCTTCTACAAATATTCGGTTGTCTTCTGCACGAACAGCGATTGACACCGCAACGGTGCCGGTCTTTGAGTATTTGACTCCAACGAAGAGTTTGCTTCTCAGTCCAGGGAGCTTGTCGCACTTCATGTCCGCCCATTCTTCCTGGCTGACTGCGCTCTTCAGGTTGTACCGTACCCAGTAGCCAAGACGCTGGATGTTGAAGTCAAGCTTCTCACTAGCTTGCAGCCGGATGGTCTTCTCTTTCAGAAGCAGACCAAGGCTTGGATTCGTTTCATACCATGCATCTACGTCTTTGGGATCATGCTGTTCCTCAACGGACCATTCTGCCCAGCCGGTGTCTTCCAGATCACCCTGGAGTAGTGCATGATCCCGCAGATCCGAGAAGACGGTGCCAACGGATTCCGTTGTCGGTGGCGTGCCAAGGAATATATTCTGAGGATTCGGTGATGCTGAAATGACGTACTTCAGCGCCGATTCCTGAACGGTTGTATATTCCTGGGCCTCGTCTATGACCAGGAGATCATAGCTCTCGCCAAGGCCGCCACCTTTGCTTCTGGTTCTGAAAGAGATAACGCCTCCGGTGCTCTTTATTGAGATCCGTTCTTGTCCCGTAGCCCCGGAAGCCTTGTACTCAATTTTGGCAGCATCCAGCAGCGCTTCAAGCCTTTCCCAGGCTGCTCTGCTAGTTGTGGTTCTGTGTGCGGTGTGCAGGATCCGCTCACCGTTCATCAGACCCCACATTTCACGGATGCTTACAATCTCGTTCTTACCATTTTGGCGAGGAACGGCGAATCCGAACTGACTGTGTGTCCACAGATCCTCATCGTTCTGCGCCATAATGTCATAAACGAGAAGCTTTTGCCATTCCTGGGCGGTTCTGCCTGTTTGTTCATACAGTTCTATGGCTTCATTACCAAGAGTTCGCTCATAAGGTAATACCAGGGATGAGGTAGGAGTTTGCCGGCCGCGGCGTTCAGCCTCTGCCATTCCTTCTCATCCTCCTATGTTTTGATGTGATCAGGTGCCCTGATCCTTGACATGCTTGTTCCTCCTTATTCGCAACAATTCTTAATAGAGTGCCTTTTGGCGCTAACAAGTGCTTTTGCTGTATCATCTATCAACTGATGAAGGACCCTTGACTGCAGAGTATTTTCAGGCTGATCCAATAACGAAAATTTCAGATGCAGCAGTTCATGAACAAGTGTTTTCTCCTTATCGTACTTGACAACACGATCTCCATACGCTTCTTCATTGAGCAGATAAATGTGAGCTGACTTCCCAGCTTCTGACCATTCAGTATATCCACAACACCCGGGACCCGGAAGCGTATACTCATTATCACTAAGGGTAATTTCCCAATCATAAAGTTTCAGAAGCTCTTTCCATTCCAAAAGTAGCTCATTCATGTTTTAAGCTTCTCCTATCTTTTGCTATAATGGCATCTGTGCTAACGAGAAAGGAGGTGTGATCTATGAAGCACAATTTCCAAGTTGAGACAGATCCGAATGCCCTCGAACAGCTCATAAACGAAATGTCTGATTCGATAACGGAAAAAGGTGTTCAAGTAATGTGTCCGCATTGCAAAGAAACCGTCACCGTATACGGCAATTTGGCAAACTGTCCTTTATGCCACAAGGTTTTTGAAATTCAGTTTTCACTGTAACGGTAGTTCACCTTAATTTTAATTTCCTTTGAAGCCAGCTCATTCAAAATTGAGCTGGCTTTATCTATATGCTCCACAAAGTTGTCAACCTGTTCTTTTACCTCGTTCAGTTCGGAGGCATCAACATGCAAAGCAACAGCAGCTCTTTGATGGCTTACTGTCTCATCGACGGTCCTACAATCACTCTCTTTCACAGGAAACTCACTCTCACTGATGTAATAAACAAAAATATCACCTGCTTTACGTATTCCTGCAATATGAGCTGGAATGTATACGACATCTCCGATATCAAATAATGCATCAGCTTTTTTCATTTTCGAAATGCTCCTTCTACAACAATACGGAATATCATGAAAAAGGACATGCGCTTGCATGCCCTTTAAATTTACGGTTTCACAATTCCGATCAACGATGCTACAAGGCCAGGGACCCCCGACAAGAGCTTCCCGACCTCTTTCATTTTCGAATTGTCCTTCAGATACCGAATCCCTGCTGCAGTAATCCTTATATCTGACAGATTATTCGCCAAGAGGCTATCTTGCCCCCACGCTCTTTTGAGTACAGCACCTTCTATCAGTTCTTCGTCCTGCATCATGCGGATGATGTCGTATAGATACTCAATACTTATCTCGGCCTTGGATATCAACTCATCAAAAGCTGCGTTATCGAAGATGACTTTCCGCTTCAGAACTGCGTAGTAATAAAGCAGGATCTTATAGACCAATACATCATAATCATCTTTAGCCATTATCCGTCTATCTCCTTTCGCATATCAGAAATCAGTTTTTCAATACTATCATAGTCCTCTGGATAGAATCCGTCTCCATCTTCGCCACACTCTTGATATTCAATAACTATAAAATTCCACGGTTCTACGTCACCTAATGCGACAATTGAAAACGATTCGCCTTCGTCACACGAGAAAACAATATTTGGATTTTTACTTTTAATCGGATAGATACTACAAAATGCATTCTCTACGGCATCTCTAACTTTACGTGTATTAGATTTCATTTCCATCCATGTCATATCGTTTCACCTTCGCATTCCCTCCGCCAGAAATCTTCCAGTATGCACCATTATGATGAGAGTGGTTTTCGGGGTGATATTGAAATTCTCCATCTCCGCCGAAGTTTATTTTGTATCCGCCACCATCTCTGTATTCTATTCCGCGGAAATTACCCTTCGATAGTGGTGCCACATTATAGTCTAATTCTTCAAGTAGCTCGTATATCAAATCCGGAGTATAACTTCCCAATGCTTTATGATTTTTCCGAATAATTTCCGATAGAACATTCCTTTTTTTGTTCTTCTGTTCGATGAATCCTGCTTCAATCTCAAGCTGCTCATGCGACTTCCTCGCATGAAAGTCATACTCCATTCCTTTTGCTATTCTATCAGCTTTGCCATCGTCTGTCCATGCCTTAGAATGTACATTCTGCCGTTTTTTGGATCCTACCGGTTGAAATAATACCTGGCAATGACAGTTCCGGTGTCTCCGGAAGACATCGTTCCCGGTGTCACGAACCTTGCCATACTCATAAGTGCCACCCAGCCGGCTGCACCATGGACAGCAGTTTGCAACAGGGACACGCTGGATCTTCGGGCTCAATCCCGCATCGTATTGAAAAGCTGCATTATCGCGAACACAATCATCCACAAAACCCTCCATGCAGTTCTCAACACGATTAAGAAAATTATCAATTCCATCATCATAGCTCTCAGCTCCTGTTAATCCGGAGATGATTCCTTCGATCTGATCCATGTTGGGATCCGGTTCGATAAAGTTGATTCCGATTCCTGCATCTTGATTCAGATCTTTCTGAACCCGCGCTGCAGTTTTGGCAATTTCCTTCGTACCGGCAACCATCGGAGGACGGATCAGCGCCTCGGCAACGTCCTCAGCAAGATTACTCTGGCCATCCAGCGCGAGAGGGAGATGCCTTTTGAAGGTTTTAGACAGGATCGCTCCATGTTCTATTGCAGCATCGAGGACCTCCGCATACGTTGCATTGCCTTTTTCGATCTTCTCTGCAATCTCTGAGAGAACTTTGCTCTCTTCCGTGCCGGATCTGTACGCTTTCAGGATGCTTTCCAGGATTCCATTAATGTCAACCATTGGATACCGCCTCTCAGATGCCGGTCAGATCATGCAGCTTCTCTTCCGTGAAATAATCCGGGAAACTCTGCTGAATTTTGATCGCGGCATCGCCGATCCCGGACAGTTGAGCTGCATCCGGTTCGAAAAGCGGTTCCCATTTCGGTACAGTCATATAGAATTGGCGTCTCAGATACGGGAAATCATCCCGGACACAGGCGGCCAGATAGCCGGCATTCAGCAAGCCAATGCCGAATGTCCGCTGTGCTTTCCGAGCTGCCAGCCGCATATTCTCATGAGATGCTTTGATCGCCTCAGCGCTGCTCGGATTTTCACCGACAAAACCAAGATCATCCATCGTGAGACCGGTTTCACCAGCGAAGAGCGCTGCACACAGCTTCATCTTCTCCGTAAACGGTGCAATAGACAGCTGCGGGAACTGTCCCAGTGTGGGAGAATTTCCCTCATCGTCTCTTTCGAACTGCAGGAAGCTGGAGACTGTGGCCTTCCATTTTTCCATCTGTTCGGCATCCTGGCTCATACCAGTCACGTATCTCTGCGGGAATGCGAAAAACTCCTCCGCGACTTCAGAGCGCTTCAGTGTCCTGAGCGCTGCCTGCTGGATGCTCATGCATGCCCTTGTGATCCTGGAATGGCCAAACGGTCTCTTCGCATCCGGACGGTGAACCATCGGAACCAGCAAAGGATATGGTGCCGGATTTGTGGTTGAATAGCTTGCTTTTGCTCTTGAATCTATGTAGGTTGTCCCTTCGCTTGTGAAATAGGCTTCCAGTACCGGTGCTTTTGTGTCGCTGTCTCTCTCAAGAACGGCATATCCTTCCTTGAGCAGCATGGTAACCGGATCAATGATGCCGGTCGCGTTATAAGCATCAATTGCCTGAAGCCGTGGATATCCATCATCATCAGCGTAGATATAGATAAAGCTGCAGGATGCAACACAGGCATCCAGAATCGCGGCATCGATCAGCACATCCTTGCTGTTCATGCTGAAAATCTCATTGATGGCGAAATTATCATCACCAAATTCGTTGAAAACCAACCTGTCAGCGATAGAATCAACTGCTTTGGCCGACCATCCAAGCGAGGCTGTGAGCCATGCCCATTTTGCCGGAATCGTGATATTGAAGTCCTTCACACGGTTCTTCATTTCGTAGTATTTATAGCGCAATTCAACTCTGTCCTGCTTGGCAGCTAACCGGCGCTTCATGCTGTCAATCCCGAGATAGTCCATAAGGTCCTCCTGATCAATTTTCGTGAGAAAAAATTCCCAGTAACGGCGTGGAAGGTCGGAGCCCCGGGGGCCCCGGGGGTCATGCCCCCGTTTCACGACTTCGAACGGTACTCGGCCCAGTTGCAGGAAAGCGGGAAAATCCGGTTGGAATTGTTGGTGGAAACCTTGGTTTCCTCCCCAGTCCCTGTCTTTCGATTTACCGAGAAAATAATCTTGTTTGACTTCGCCCGATTGCACTTCCAATGTGCCAGCTGCAGGTTATTGATGTCGGAAGGATGTCCGCCTCTGTCGATCGGAATAATATGGTCAATGCATGCGCTGTTCGGATCAGGATACTTCAGGGACTTGTCCACAGGAAGCCCACAGATACCGCAGACACTTTGCGTGACCATGATCTTCTTCTTGTTCCGGTCGAACGCCAGACGATGCGTTCCATCATGATCGGGACGGTTCCTCATTTATTGGTCGTGCCTCCGCCGAAAAGTGAATAAAGAAAGAGCAGGGCCTCACGCCTTGCTCTCGACTGTACCAGTTTATCACGGAAAAACTCTCAAAAACTCTCATCTTTTCGAAACCGAGTAATTTTTCCAGAAATTCTCAAGGGCATGCTCGTGGATCCGGAAGCTGGTAGCCTCTGAAATACTCATCTCCTTCATGACCTGACTCCATGACCGGTTGTCGATATACCTGAGCTCCAGCAGGATCTTCTCCTCATCCGAGCTGATCTCATTGATGGCTGCCTGGATCTGGTAGCGCTGCATGATCAGGTCAGAGAGACTGTCTTCAAGCTGAGTCTTAAGGTCCATGGCGCTGACCATGGAGGATTCAACACGGCTCCTGCCGGCAGTGCCGGATGTGTTGGTTGCCGTGAAAGATGGAGTCGCTCGCATGGCCTGATCGTATAACGTGCTGATACGCGCCTTAAGCAGGGCAATACGTTTAGCCTTGTGTTTGTACGACCTCAGGACTGAAGCGGCCTGTTTTGCGGCATATTTCATAAATTATCGCCATCCTGTTGCTAGATT
>JAFUZM010000190.1 GCA_017476605.1 Clostridia bacterium | reverse complement strand
GTTTTCTATCACGCTTTTATTATACTTATCCTTCAAGCAAAATCAATCGTCTCACAGAAATTTATTGATTTTTGTGGAATGAATCACATTTTTATGCAGATTATCGCACGCATAGCTGACTAAAATTGCGGTTAATACACAAAATGAAACAGTATGCCTTTCACCCGATCTGCAGCTGAGTTGTTTCAGTGAGAGAAATCCACAACTTCCAGGCAAAAAATATCGTGTAGAAAAAAGATGCGACACAATGCGCTTGCATCCATATGTCCGATAAGCATCAATTGAAACTTCACCCATTGACGAGTCGCTTTGCCATAGATATGGTTGGAGATGGTCTGGTTTTCATGGAACTTTCTTCCTTTCCACCGAACGTCAAAATATGGTTCAGGAATCGTAAAAGCATAGATTGCTGCAATGTCGAAAAAGCAAAGAAACCGATATCGTGAAAGATTCAATGGCATCTTTTTCGATTACAGGATAGAAATTTGCATGGATATGTGCTATAGTTTTGATCATATCCTGCATTCTGAACAAACCTTAATATTCCATAACAAAATAGGACTGCCTTTGAAAGTACGGCTATCGAAAGAAACTCACTCAGATAAGCGTTGCCGACAAGCCAGGAACGAATGAAGATGTGTACCGCTCGAAACAGTAATCCCAAGGGACCTGAAGGAGACCTCACTATGAACAGCAATATCGCACGAGTCGCAACAGCACTGTTGATTGACTACTCCAGCGTTTATTACATTGACCCGAAAACGGGGTATTATGAGTGCTACAGCACCAACCAGAGCTATCAAAAGCTGGAGCTGCGTTCCTCCGGAGAGGACTTTTTTGCAGATTCTCAGCGTGATATCAACGCTGTGGTCTATGAAGAAGACAGAGAAGCCGTATCTGCCGCTCTCACCCGCGAGTCTTTGCTGGGCCAGCTTCAGGAGAAGGAATCCTTCTCGATTGTTTATCGACTGATGATTGACGGAACCCCTGTATACCATACCATGCGAATCTTTCGGGATGCAGCAGAGGATGAGGAATGCCTGATTCTTGGTGTACTGAACATTGACAAAACTGTTCTCAGTGAGGAGAAAACCAAGACCTACAATGCGATTGCCAAAGCGCTCGCCAATCGTTATGCCACGATCTATTACATCAACCTGTCAACGAATCACTATGTTGAGTATTCGGCCAGTGATGACTACAAGGCTCTCGAAGTCCCTGCAGAGGGAAATGATTTCTTCTCAGAGTCATATAAAAACGTGCAGCGGGTCATTCATCCGGAGGATCGGGAACTCGTTCTGAGGATTTCTGACAAGGAGGATATGATTTCCGTAACAGAGAACGGTCAGAAGTTCCGGATCGAATACCGTTTGCTGATGAACGACGGCACCCACCATGTCCGGCTCATCGCTGTCCGGACCGAGGACAAGGACCATCTGATCATTGCGCTTGAGAACATTGACGGTGAAAAGAAAAACGAGGAAGAACTGAAAGCCATCGCAGAACAGAATGTCGTCTTCTCCCAGGTAGCGGAAAGCCTCGCCGGACAATACGGCATGATCTATTATATTGACACGGAGACGGACAACTATATCGAATTCACTGCCATGCAGGAATACAAGAAATTCAATATCAATCCCTCCGGCAGCAATTTCTTCGGCACTTCCCAGCGTAACGTCAGCGCGATCATCCATCCGTCTGATCGGGAACGGGTATTTGCAGCGCTTGACAAGAATGCGATGCTCAGCACCATGAAAGAAAACGGAACCTTCACCATGACGTATCGGCTTATGCTGGCAGACGGCAGCCGCCATACCCGGATGTCCGTCTTCTGGGCCAGCGACCATAAGCATCTCATCATGGCCGTGATGGACATCGAGCATGAAACGGAGAAGGAACGCGCTCTCGAAAAGACACTGGAGGAGAATGTCACCTTCTATCAGATTGCCACAAGTCTTGCGAATCAGTACGATACGATCTATTACGTTGACATGCTCAACGACCATTATATCGAGTTCTCATCGACGGATACATACAAAAGTCTCGATGTGCGCCCCTCCGGCGATGATTTCTTCAGGGAAGCCCTGCTGAACACCGAGCGCGTGATCTATCCGGATGACCGGGCGGCATTCCTGCAGATCATGGAGAAAAGCACCATGCTCCATATGCTGCAGGAAAAGAATATGATCACGCATACCTATCGGCTCATGATCAAAGACGAGATCATGTATGCCCGATTGTCTGTCATCTGGGCGACAGACAATAAGCACCTGATTATCGGCGTCATGAATATTGACGGTGAGGTGCGAAAGGAGCGGGAGATTGCAGAGAAGTTGTACCTTGCAAATGAGATCGCACGCCGGGACGCCTTGACGGGTGTAAGGAATAAGGCTGCCTTTAAGGAACAAGAAGAGGAACTGCAGGCACAGATCCGGCAGGGAACAGCAGAGGCGTTTGGCATCGTCGTCTGTGATGTAAATGGCCTCAAAATGATTAACGACACATACGGTCACAAGGCCGGCGATGAATAAATCAAGGCATGCCGTATGATCTGTGACATCTTCCAGCATAGCCCGGTATTCAGAACAGGCGGTGATGAGTTCGTCGTCCTCCTGACAGGCCGCGATTACCTGATTCGCAAGGAACTGGTCCTGGCGCTGCATGATCGCTCTGTGGCACATCTCGGCACGGATGACGTTGTCATTTCGGGCGGTCTCTCAGAATATGTTGCAGGAGAAGATGCCGGTTTCCAGGATGTGTTTGAACGTGCAGACGCGCTCATGTACGAGGAAAAGCAGTTGCTGAAAGGCATGGGAGCAATCTCACGGGAGGATGCCGAGGCGGTTAAAAAACCGATACTGCCGGTAGATGACGATACGGATATCCTGCATCTCAAGCGGCATGTTCTCATTGTGGAAGATGAGTCCATCAACCAGATGATTCTGGGCAATGTGCTTGGAAACAGCTACGAAGTCCTGTATGCCTCAGATGGCATTGAGGCCCTGGAGCAGATAAAAACCCATCGGGACGAGCTTGCCATTGTATTGCTGGATTTACAGATGCCGCGGATGAGCGGGATGGAAGTACTCAAGGTACTGAAAGAAGAGGAGGAGCTCAAAGAAATCCCGGTCATTGTCATGACGGCAGATCAGAGTGCAGAGGTGGATTGCCTCAAGATTGGCGCCATTGACTTCATCCCCAAGCCCTACCCTTCCGTTGAAATCATTCAAGCCCGTGTCAACCGGTGTATTGAGCTCTCTGAGAAGAGGACCATCATCCAGTCCACAGAGCGTGATACCCTTACAAACCTCCTCAATCTGGATTACTTTCTCCGTTACGTTCGGCTATATGATCAGCATTACAGTGACAAGCCGATGGATGCGGTTGTCTTGGACATCAACCATTTCCATTTGCTGAATGAACGCTATGGAAAACAGTATGGTGACAGCGTGCTCTCCCGCATCGGCAAGCGCATCCGGCAGATTTCCCGTGAACTTGGCGGTGTTGCCTGCCGCCGTGGTGCAGACACGTTCCTTATTTACTGCCCTCACATGGAGAATTATGAAAGCTTACTGGATAAGGCATCCGAGGGTCTTGTGGATGAGAATGTATCCGAGAACCGGGTCCGGTTGCGTATGGGTGTTTATTCTCAGGTGGATAAATCCCTCCAGATTGAGCGGCGCTTTGACTATGCAAAGATCGCGGCAAATGCCGTAAGATCCGGCTACCGGAAAGCCATAGGCATTTATGATACAGAGATGCATGAGGCCGAACTGTACCGGGAACGCCTGCTGGAAGACTTCAAGCCTTCCCTCAATGCAGACCGCTTCATGGTCTACTTCCAGCCCAAGTTTGATGTCCGTCCCGAAAAGCCCATTCTGGCCAGTGCCGAAGCCTTGGTCCGCTGGGATCATCCCGAGCTTGGCATGATCAGCCCCGGAGTGTTCGTCCCGTTGCTTGAGGATAACGGCCTGATTCTGGAACTGGATCAGTTTGTGTGGCGCGAAACGGCTGCAAGGATTCGGGCCTGGAAGGATCGTTTCGGTTATTCCGTACCAGTGTCCGTAAACGTATCGCGTATTGATATGCTCACCCCGAATCTGACGAACATCTTTAGGGAAATACTTGCTGAATACAATCTTACCTCAGAGGATCTGATCCTTGAAATTACGGAGTCCGCCTACACCGGCGACTCGTATCAGGTGATCAACACCGCCAAGGAACTGCGCGGCATGGGTATGGGCTTCCGGATTGAGATGGATGACTTTGGAACAGGCTATTCGTCTCTTGGAATGCTCTCGCACCTGCCTATTGATGCCCTCAAGCTTGACATGAGCTTTGTGCGCAATGCGTTCGGTGAAACCCGGGATGTCCGTATGATTGAGCTGATTATCGATATCGCGGATTATCTTCATGTTCCCGTGGTTGCCGAGGGTGTTGAAACCGAAGAGCAGTACCTAGTTCTGAAGGCAATGGGATGTGATCTGGTGCAGGGATATTACTTCTCCAAACCGGTACCCCCGGAAACCTTTGATCATTTCCTCATTGAGCGCGCAACGGCCAAAGTGGAGCTCTCCCCCGAGGTCAGGAAGACCTATATGAGCATCTCCAAGGCGCTGTCTTCTGATTTTGAAAGCATCTTCTACGTTGACGTCGTCTCAGATTATTATCTTGAGTTCTACACAGGAACAGATGGCGATCTCGAGATCCGGCCCGGTGGATTCGATTTCTTTGATGAAGCCCGGAAAAAGCTTCTTGAGGAAGTGGATAAAGCTGACACCGAGAGAGTCAGAGAGGCGACCGGTAAAACAAGCCTGATGCATCTGGCTGAGAAAGGCGCAGCACTCACCCTGGCGTTTAACAGGATAAGAAACGGAGTATCGACGCCATATTTGCTGCAGACCATTACGACGCGGGAAAGTGACCATCATCACGTTGTCCTTGCGGTGAAGCAGGATAAAGACAGCATTAGCCCCAGGTAAATCACATAGAAAAGACAGAGAGGCAAAGATGCCTCTCTGTCTTTTTCATCCCGAGACGCCTCCGGTGCTTCCCCTGGATTATGGCTTGATTTTGTTCCCGGAACTGTTTACAATTTCACTGTATCGAAACTTCCCCATTGCGGCTCGCGGATTGAGTCGTATTCAAAATCAGCCGGTCTTTTTCGGAGGATCATTCATGTCTGCTCCTTTTTGCAAAAAGGTTCCCCACATTCTTTTCATCCTGATGCTCTTTCTGTTTGTCCCTGTACAGGGAACTCCTGTAAAAGCAGTTGAATCGCAGGATTCCCCGAACATCCCTCAAGTACTTGTTTCTGCCTTACCCAGTGAACAAAAGGAGAATTCCATGTCCATACAAGTTTCCGAGGGCATCTTCCCCCAAGAGTCCGGTAAAGATGCTCTATCCCCTGTCCTTCTTGGAGATGAACAGTTTGACCTGTATCTTCCCTTGCTTGAGGGCAAACGAACGGCACTCTTTTCGAATCATTCCGGTATTGTCGGAGATACGGTCATTGGCATAGACACGATAGCTCCGGCGGAGGATCCCACTTTAAGGCCCTTTGGCCAGGATGCAGACGGCAATCCCCTTACGTTCGGGCCACACATTCTGGATGCACTGCTTGAACACGGCGTCAACGTGACTGCCATTTTCAGCCCGGAACACGGTTTCCGTGGCAATGCAGATGCCGGCGCATCTGTCGGCAGCTCCGTCGATCCGAGCACCGGCGTCCCGATCCTCTCCCTTTATGACAAAGGCACCAATGCTCCAAGCCAAAAAGACATGGACACCTTTGATGTTCTCGTCATTGACATTCAGGATGTCGGCCTTCGCTATTATACCTATTACATTTCCATGTACTATCTGATGGACGCCTGTGCGCAGGCCGGAAAGCCGGTCATCCTCCTTGACCGTCCCAATCCCAACGGATTCTATGTAGATGGACCGATCCTTGAGGACGCCTTCCGCTCCGGTGTCGGTGCACTCCCCGTCCCCATTGTCCATGGGATGACGCTGGGGGAGCTTGCCCTAATGATCAACAGAGAGGGATGGCTGAAAAGCGGCCGAAATGCCTGCCATCTGACGGTCATTCCCTGTCAGGGGTATTCGCATTCCATGAAGCTTCCCCTGATTCTGCCTCCGTCTCCAAACCTCAAGACCATGCGCTCCGTCTATCTGTATGCCTCGACCTGTTTCTTTGAAAACACCGTCGTCTCCCTCGGTCGCGGCACTGATTATCCCTTTGAAATCTATGGAAGCCCCCTGCTTGAGAACGTGCCGGGGTTCGATTATGCCTTTACCCCCGTCAGTGTAGACGGAGCAGTAAGTCCGCCCTTTGAGCGTGTCCTCTGCTTCGGACGTGAGCTTCGGACGATCCCGATTGAATCCATCTTTGACGCCGGGATCAACCTTTCCTATCTGGTGGATACCTATACAGCGATCCATAAGGTCGATCCCTCAGTCTCTTATTTTGGTGTCCCGGACAGTAAGGGGCGATACTGGATTGACAAGCTCTGCGGAACAGATCGTGTCCGTCTCATGATTGAAAACGGGCAAAGTGCCGAGGAAATCAAGGCAAGCTGGCAGGAGGATATTGAGCGCTTCACCGAAATGCGTCGTCCGTATCTCCTTTATGCCGAAGAATGAGGGCTGACCATGAAAAAACGGATTCTTCTCTTTCTTCTCTTTCTCCTCTTTCTCCCCCAGTCCCTTTGCGCCGAAATCTCACAAAACGGAGAAAAACACATGACGATTACAAAAATAGAAAGCGTCCCCCAGCAGGAATGGCAGAAACAGGCAACCTTCCCTGACTGGAAGGGCTATACGGATGATACTCTGGCCATGAACAGCATGATCAGCTTTAAAACCTGGCATGATCAGGGCCAGCTCTACCTGGACGTCCCGGCAGATGCCACCTTCCATCTTAACATCAACGGAGTCCCTGCGGAAGAGACCGACTTTTCGGCAGGGAGCTATCTGATTGATTTTGCTGACATTGCAGTAAACGGAACCAATACCGTCCAGCTTGGCTGCATCCTTCCGGAAAGCGCCTCCATCACGCTGTCCATCCCCTATCCCGTCATTCTGCCAGGAAATGCCGAGACCGAGGGAATCCGCACAGAAACCCTCCGTTTCCTGTCTGACCTTATCGCATCCGATATCGAATATGGTTTCACCAGCGCTCAGCTCGCCATCATCCGAAACGGTCGTCTTGTCTTTAACGAGGCCTTTGGCAAAACCAACAGCTATACCCCGAATGGTCAGAAAATGACGGACAGTCCCGATGTCACCACCGACACACTGTATGACCTTGCGAGCGTCACCAAGATGTTTGCGACCAACTACGCTATCCAGAAGCTGGTAGATGAGGGGCGCCTTGATATCTCGACCCCTATCGTCGACATTTTCGGAGATGCCTTTGCCGAGGATGTCATCCGGATTGATTATGACGGCTGCGAGCCCACCACCCTTGACACACAGAAAGCATGGAAGCGCTCGC
>JAFUZM010000189.1 GCA_017476605.1 Clostridia bacterium | reverse complement strand
CATAAGTCACAAGCCCCTTAAGCTCCATCTCGCCCTCGTCACAATCACCAGTCACAGCAACAGACAATTGAGACAGGATATCCGCCAGCTCGGCTCCCTTCGCATATTTTTCACGATCCAGACACTGATGCAGAGCTCCTACCGCTGCAGTAATATCGTCCAGAATGTGATCCGGATCTGAAAACAGATATGCTTCTCCCTCATCCTGCCATTCATCCCATTCCTCGTTATATTCACTTTCCAGTGTTCGGTCACCATCCCGAATTTCATTCAGGGCTTTGATCAGTGAATCAATTTCCTCCTCAAAGTTTCCAGATGTTTCTTTTGTATCCGCCGTTTTCTCAGAGGGCTTGACGTAATAATTGTTCAGCATTGAGATAAATTGCTGGCGGGCCGGTTCAGAAACCATGCAGGCAATCTCATGGACAAACGCCCTGAGATCATCAGCCTCGCATAAGGAAGCAAGTCGGTCCACTTCCTTGAGAAATGTTGGGTAATTCATCATACTATTGTCTCCCTTCGCAGACTCGTTTCTGTTTCATCATTTGCCTGGTAATTTAAAGTCAATTTGGCTTCTTCCAGTTTCTCAATCCGAAAATGCAGATCTTCCTTTTTCAGGTATATTTCGATTCGTCGATTTGCCAAGCCATTTAGTCAAGTACCTGTGTCTTGCCTAAACCCTCTCGTATTTGGCATGGCTCCTCCCCTTTCAATACAGTGCTGCCCCTTTTCAGCAGTATTTAACTGTCTGAAAGACTCTACTTCTTTTTCCAAATTGTATTCGAAAATCGTCAGCTGTCAAGTTTACCTCTATTCACTCGGCAAGAGAAAAACACAGCTGGTAAAAACAGTTCACAATCATTCATCCGTTTTGGCAAAGACTTTCACATGGTTCATATGATACCGGTGAAACCAAGATGCGTGTAATGATCCTTCCGGAATCCCGGGATTGTATTCAATGGAGCAGAAAATGATACATCCAGCGCTGACAATATGTCCCATATGCTCAACCACTGAGTAGTGAACCATACGGAAAGCTCCCGCTCAGCGGCTCAATCGCCGGTGACCGGGAGTTTATTTTACCTGCTGATTGTGATCACCGTTTTGCCTTTCGATTTTCTGCCTGCGACTTTTTTAAGTGCTTTGTTGACATCGTCAAGAGCAAACACTTCATCCACAGAGGCTTCAATATGCCGTTCTGCAAATATCTCTGAGATTCGCTCCAGGCCTGCACCATCTTCATGGACAAAGACAAAATAGTATTTCTGATTTTTCCTTGCAGCCATCTGATCGTATTTGCAACCGGCAAATGTCAGAATCACCCGCTTTAATGCCGGCATTCCGGTACGAATGGCAAACTCTCCATTCGGCATCCCGCGGAGAGATACCAGCTTTCCTCCATTTCTGAGAATCCCGAATTCCCTTGGAAGCTCCCGGTCCCCCAGCGTATCAAGAACATAATCCACATCGGACAGCACCTCAGCGTAATCCTCTGTTTTGTAGTCAATAAACCGATCCGCACCCAGAGCACATACGCGATCTTTGTTTGCAGCGCTGCCATTGGTAATCACGGTGAGGCCATGGCTTTTTGCAACCGGAATAGCCATGGCGCCAAGGCTTCCTGTCCCGCCGGATATAAAGATCGTTTCACCCGATTTCGGGTTCATCAGCTCGAGCGCCTGTAACGCCGTCAACGCTGTCAGAGGCACACAGGCGGCCTCCTCTTACGAGCAACCTGGTCTTTCGGCGTAGTGACTTTTGTCAGTGCTCGTCACCTGACAAACTGTTTGCCCCGCAAACAGGCCAACTCCTCATCACTCAGATACTCCGGAACTCTGGCAACAGTCCCCTGATCTATGGCCACATACTCCGCAAACGCGCCGATCCTGGAAAGCGGCATTCTTCCGTAGACCCGATCGCCAGGCGCAAACCTGCTGACGCCAGCGCCTGCTTTTTCCACCACTCCGACAAACTCATTTCCCATAACCAGCGGCAGCTTATATGGAACGATCATCTTCACTTCACCGCGGATGATCATATTGTCAAGAGGATTTACTCCTGCGGTATGGATTTTTACAAGTATTTCCTGACTGTTGATTTCCGGGTTTGGGATATCCTTTACCTCAAGTTCGCATTCTTTCTTGTCATACGCATTCAGAATCGATGCTTTCATTTCTGTCACTCTCTGTCAATTTCCTCTTTCATCTTTTGCATGCAATCCGCAAGAGTCTTATCTTTCAGTTCTCTCTCCGCTTTTTCTTCAATTTCTCTGAACATATCCTTTAACACCGGACGAATATGTCGTCCTACGACACATGCATCATTCGGATTCTGATGAAGGTCAAATACATGCACCTGATCCGTCTCCTCGATCGCCTGATATATCCGTAACAGCGAAAGCTTCTCCGGCTCCACAAGCAGTGTGAATCCACTGATTCCCTGACGGCTCTCAATAATCCCCTGCTTTCTCAGCAGCCCCGTTATTTTCCGTATATAGCTTGCATTTGTGCCGACACTTTCTGCAATCTGCTCTGAGGTCATGGGCGTATCGGCACCGGCAATCATAATCAGGATGTGTATCGCTGATGAAAATTTTGTATCCATCATTTTGCCCTCACATACGAGATGATGTACTGAACGTTTCCCGGAAGCACAATGCCGGGATCCGCTTCCACAAAGCGTCCTTTATTTCCTTCTTCCTGCATCGTAAGATCAAAATGAGCCAGTGCGATCCCTACATCCACCTTCTGAATGTCTCCCAGCGAGCTTTCCCTCATGGACTTCTTTTCATAGAAGTGAACGGTATCCTCAAGGATAACGGCTCTCCACGGCTGCGCGTTTCCGGCAGAGGGTGCCCACCGCGCCATTTCCAGCGCATTTGCATACACTCCGGCAGAAGAAGCTGCCAACGGATTGCCGAACTCTTTTCCAAAGAACAGCTGGTCAAAAGGAATCCTGTCATCCGCCTTCAGGCCTTTACGGATCAGAGAGTCCCGGATTGATTTCTTCTGTGCAGGATAGCCAATCGAGCTCGCAACAGAAAGAACTTCATCCCCCTCCACATCCATCGCCTTTTCAAATTCAGCTCTGCTGAGCGATGCCGCAAGCATCACCGTCCCTATGCCCAGTGATTCTGCATACAGGCACGCGTGTTCAAAACTATATCCAAAGCCAATCTCATTCTGCCTGCCGCGTTTAACCTTTGCCGCAAGATACAGATCTGCCCCCACGATCACGGGGCTGGAAAGGCCATATTCCTTAGCCTCAAGCAGGCGAAAATCCACTGGCACACCGAAAGGATTTTCCTCCGCCCGAATGAACTGCTCAAGTGCCGCTCTGTCTTCACTCCTGAGAGCACGGCCATCAAAGGACCTCACGCTTTTCCTTTTTCGAATCATTTCTTTTGCTGAAAACGACATTGTATTCCCTCCATAATGTACTTGTATCAGATACAAGTACATTATAATGACCAAAATCCTGCCTGTCAATCCCATTACAAAGAAGTCGAATTGCTCTTTTCAGATACGTTGGACCGTTGATTTGCCAGGTAATCTTGTCAAGCCCCGTTTCGTGGCAAAAACATCGCCTGCACGATGGGCATAGCTCCTCTTCATGTACATTGAGGCCATTGATTTTCCAAGCCATTTGTCAAGTACCTGCTTTGTGAGGAAAACACCCCATCTCGCATGCGACAGGCAGACCTCCTACCGTCATTTGAACATTGGTCAGAATGATCATACACTTCGCTTCGCAGTTTTTTGCATTCATTAAGCGATTGAGCACCAGATCATCCAGCTGCCATGCCGATTCGTTATCGACACCCAGTCTCCCGGTTTCGATCAAAGGAACAGGTGGCATATTTTCAGAAGCTTCTCCGCCATAATACAAATGTGAAACCGTGCATCCGTTCGCGCTTTCCTGCGAATTTCAAGGTATTTTTGCAAAGCAATCGCTGTGCGTCACAATATACATCTATATGCCTTGTTGCATGAGCCCCAAAAGCACGTTCGCGAGATGCGTAACCACCTCCGGGCTCAGATTTGTTTCCGACTCATTTCACAGGCGTATGGGACCAGACTTTAGCAGGCCATCCCGAATCAGCTTCCAAAGCAGATGATCCTGTGGTATCTCTCTGATTCGAGACCGAATCCCACCATTTGGGCATCTTCCTTCTGAATAAAGAAGACATTCTCCATGTTGATGGCGGTTCCCTTGATCGTCTGGCCCAGCTTTCCAGGAATGTTCACCATTGCTTCACGCATCTCTTTGGTTTCCGGCAGAGAAGCATGAACAATGGCATTGATCAGGGATTCGTGAGAATGTCGATTGATCGAATCGCCATGCGTTTCATGCGCATTTCTTTACGGGCACCCGTACCTCGGCAGGTAGATCTTCAGGCATCCGGCATAACAATCGTACAAAGCGGCCTTGAGACCGGTGATCCCCGCAGTTCCCGTTTGCGTCAATTGCCACTCATCTCTTTTCTGTCATCATCATGAAAAAGAGATATCTGCTCATTTCACCGCGGGCTTCAGCCTTGCTTTGAATTCTTTTCTCTAAGCATTGCTCTGCTTTCCTACTTAAGAATTGCGATCGCCTGCTGAACATTTTTGCTCTTCAATCCCCGGATGAAATCCCATGATTCTTTTCTTTTTGTCAGGACAAGATGATCTTTTAGTCCATACTCCTCCCACATCCAAAAATCATCATCATCCAGTATTACATACTTTGATACCGGGATAGCTTCTAACCATGTACAGATCTCCGCCGGTCTCGATGATGGCCCGCTCCAGGACGTAATCGGTACAATGCCTCTTACAGTTAACCCGGCATCCGTTAATGCAGTATCCAGCTCTATCAACTCTTTATCCGTCGTTTTATAGCCCGCCTCAACAAAGCGCAGATAGTCAAGTCTCCAGGAACTTGTCAGAATGATTTCTGCTGCTGTTTCAGTCACTATTGTCTGCAGGCATTTCACCATTTCCCTGTCAATAATGACTCCCTTGCGATAATTGGTACCTTCATCATTGAGTACACCATCAATATCAAGGAAGACTACTTTATCAAGACTTATTCCCTGATCATCCGGTTCTTTTCCCTCCGTCCACGCAATAAAATCACGCCGATCCACACGATTTACAGAATTCATATGCCCTGTTCCCCCTTATCTGACATCATCCAAATTGTATGCTCCTTTTTCGTTAAGAATACTGACTGCCTTTCGTACATGTTCCTCTGTCAGTCCGGACTGGAATCTGTACAAAGGCTTGGCATCCGGATAATACGTCAGCGTCGTCACAACATTTCTCTGCAAAAATCCCCAGCTGTAACTGACGCTATCATCCAAAATCACATATGAAAAAATATCATGGTACCGGCTCAGCCACTCCCGAATTTCCAAAGGACATTTGTCCACACCGCTCTCCTGACTGATTGGGATTATTCCCTTTATCTCCAATCCTACCTCAGCCAGTCGATCATACAGCAGCCTGTATGCAGCATCCTTATGTTTATAACCATTCTCAACAAAGTCTCGATATCCCCATTTCCAGGAACTTGAGAGAATAATATCCGCTCCGGTTTGATCCACAATTGATTTTAGCAGTTGAACCTTGGATCTTTCCACCTTTTGCTCCTCTGTTTCAACATAAGGAGCCGTATTGAGCACACCATCAATATCAAGAAATATGATCTTCGAAAAGGGATTTACAAAATCGTCATCAACTCTTGCGTCTGTATACCACCAGGTAAAATTTGCACTCATCATCTTCTCCTCTTTTTTCTGAAACACAGCCTTCCGTTCTTTCTCAGGAAAAGCCCCGGATTCATTAGCAATGATTGTCTTCACTGAAGCTTCGGCTCTAATTGCCATTTCACCCGACTTGATTTCGGCTCTTTTTCAGAAATGCCCTGATTGGCGGTCTCAAATGCTGTGCATCCCTGAATGATCTTTGTCAAATTGAACGATCCGCAGTTTTGTTAATTTCCATGGCAAAATGAGCTGTTATGGAAGACAATGCATCCATAGGTCTGGTCATCCACCGATTCTGAATCTGCTGTCGATCACGTGAAAGATTATTTCATCTTCCACAGATCTGCTTTCCCTCATGCGCATTCTCATGCAGTCGGCTGTTCAAACCGTTCCTTCATACAGCATCTTACCAGCAATATGAACCGGTTGAACGCCCTGTTTCTTATTCTTGTTGAAATTGAAGCTCAGCATATAGCCCGTATTCAGCTGCCAGTAATCCAAATACTCGCTGATCTGCTTTTCTCCAGCGGCATTATACCTTTCCCCATGCCAGATCTTCAGTTCGATGATGTATTGCTGTCCAAGATAATCCACGATCACATCCGTACGTGTCTGATCCCTGGTCTGTGCTTCGATGTAATAGTTTCCGGTCCCATTGATAATCGGCTTCAGATACAGCAGGAACTGCTCTCTCCCATCCTTCTCCTTGAAACGCTCTT
>JAFUZM010000188.1 GCA_017476605.1 Clostridia bacterium | reverse complement strand
TTCTGGTTGGTGGAGATGGAGGCGGATTCGGATTCCGCAAAAGCCGCCAGGAGCGTCAGTAAAAATTCCGACTCCATTTTCGAGGTGTCTATGTTTTCCTTTTCAAAGATGAGGGTCACACCAAGATCCGTCAGTTCCCTCACCATCGCAATACACTCTGATGTGTTTCGTGCAAAACGGCTGATGGACTTTGTGATAACAAGGTCAATCTCCCCTGCCCTGCAATCCTTCATCAGTTTCATAAGCTCGGGTCTGGTATCCGCCTTCGTACCGCTGACCCCTGATTCCTCATAAATACCTGCAAGCTCCCAATCCTCATGTCCTTCAATGTAATGCAGGTAATGTTCTCTCTGGTTCTCGATAGAAGTTTCCTGCGAATCAAGGTCGGTAGACACACGGGCGTAAGCTGCTACACGGAATGTCTTTTTTTCTTCTGTCACCGCAGCTATAGTGGCAACCTTCCCTTCGTTTTTATCATGTGATTTCTGCGATTTCGATATGTGTTCCGCAGTCTTTTTCCCTTCAGCCCGAGTCTCCCATGAAGGTCTTGCCATCTCTTCTGCCATTCGGCTCCTGCCAAGCTGTACTTTTTTCATGATCTTCTCCTTTCCGCTTCTCGTTTCGCTCTCTGTTTCTCACGAAATCTCTCACGAATCTCATCAGTGCGAAACGCTGTATTTCCTTTCAGGGGTGCCAATAGTATTCTCCTTGCCGCTTTATATTCTTCTCCCTTCATTCCAAGCCCTAACAGCCATATGCGGAAACTGAACTTCTCATTTTCCGCGTCACTCTGTTTTATACGCACGGTGCCCTGCTCCATAGAAAAATTGTTCATCAGTAATGCAAGCTGCGTGAATGCCTGTATGCTGTTCCGATCCGCCATATCCGGGAAACCTGTAAAGTACACCCTGTCTGTTATGTCTATGCCTTCCAGTCCGCCATGCTCTTTTACGATGGTCTTAAAGTCCGTCACACTGTTTGCTGCGGAAAGCTCCTCCAGAAGCTCCGGCGTACATGAAAAGTGTCCCCCTGTTGCTTTACTGATGAGGTTTCCTCTGTTGCAGACCATAACCGCGAGATTTTTAAGGCTCTCTGCCTTATGCCCTTCCATCGGAAATGAAACATCCACTTTTTTATCTTCCTGATTTTGTGCTTCCCTCAGCCTTTTTTGCTCCTCAGCTTTTTTCGCTTCAGCTTCAGGATCGTATTCCCGGATCAGCCCTTCCGAAAGAAGCGTCTCTATGGGCTCCATATCCGCATCATCGGGAACCGTCAGCGTTCCGTCTCTTTCCACAGCATAATCTCCGACCAGGAACGCGCACCTCGGCATCTTCGTATACTCTGCCTTTATCCCTGCAAGCTGTGAGAGCCGCTTTACCAGTTCCTTCCGATTCTCCATCGTCTTCATGTAAGTTTTCATGCCTGTCTCCTTTCAAAGCCTTGTATTTGGTACCTTTGCGGTGTACCATACATCACTCTGAAAGGCTGATAAGTCAACGGATATCCGGGGTTTTACTGAATTTCTACCTATTAGACAATGTCCACCCTGCTCCACGCCACATGACAGCATCGGTTCTTTGTATGTAGCCCGCTTATGCCGTCATAACATAGACCAGAACAGGGGCATTTCCGGCTCACACGATATACCCAGTCACCACTTTCAATATCCCACGGGTCTATCCCGAGCATAAGCAAAGCCTCCTGCACCTGTCCGGCAGTCAGTAATGCTGCCTTATAATAACGGAGCAGTCCGGCAATCTCGGAGGAAGTAATGAAAGCAGATGCCTCTTTCGGTTTTGCTTCCCATATGTTGAGGAAGAGCCACTGCAACACTCCCATACGTTCTTTTGATGAAAGTTCTCCAAAATGAGCTGTATATGACCCATCATTTATGTGTGGCACTATTCCACCATTCTCATACACATGAGACCACATCACATTTTTCTGTTCATTCGTCAGTTTCATTCATGATCTCCCCTGTCTCAGAAGCAATCCCAAGCTGCTTTGCAAAAGAGCTCATCAGCTTAAGATAAGTCTGTGCCACAGATACATAAGGCAGTATCCGGCTTGTATTATCATTGTCAAAACCATGCTCCGTGATATATTCCTCCGCCTCGCGCCATCTGGCATACGACTGGCAATATCCGGCTAATATCATGACATCTTCGTCTGTAACCTTTATTCTTTTTGCCAGCCTTCTCCACTCTGCTTTGGCTTCCGGCATGAGCCACTTCGGGCAGGCCGGGGTTTTCTTTTCTTTTTGCTGATCCACCATGTAAGCCTCCGATCATCCCTTTTTACTTCTACAGTTCTAAAGGCCGCGCCGGATCACGGAATCTAAAGGGCAAATTAAAAAAAGTGCCCATGTCGGGAAATCCCCCCGACACAGGCACCTATACTCGTTGACTATGTTCTTGATGTGTATTTGAGACAAATCCACCCTGCCCCGCTTTTCAGCTTCCCCCAGCCGTCCTTCTCATCCACGATGGTAAAGCGGCCTTTCCCGGTAAACAATCCGGTGCGCTGATATCCGACACCGGGACCGGAGCGGATGTTGAGATCTGGAATATCCACCTGGATGATGTAAGGCGTAAATACGTTTTTCATCCCGGTCTCATAAACTTTTACCCCTTCGGAATCAAACACGCTGTACCCCGGGTTCTGATCTGCGCATTTCATTGCGTTTGTGAGAATCTTATATGCGCCTTTCTGCATCCTGGAATCAGACCATGTCTTGCGGACACGGTAAAGCTGCGAAGTTTCGGCCGGCTTATTCGTATCTGGAATGGTAGTTCCGCTGTTTTCAGCCGTGTCCTGAAGGAGTGCAGCCACATCATTTCTTGCGGTATCCATGTTCTTACCAAACTTTGGGAACCAGTGCAGGACATCCCCGTGGTTGCTTCCAAGCCCCAGCTTATAGCTGTCCGCATGGCAGAGGATGGTGGGTATTTTCACACCGTTATAACTGACGCTGCCCTTGGGATCGATGCCGAACATTTTACACAGGTAAGCGGTAAGCTCACAGGCTTCCTTGTACACTTTCCCAAAATAGTCCGCATCGTTGAGCCCGTCCTCACAGATCTCGAACTGAATCCACCCCGTATTGCAGGAGCCTTTGGCTCCGGAACCACATCCCCACGGACGGAAGTTCCAGGGCATGGTCTGTACCGTAGCAACCGTGCCATCGGAGAGCTTTCCGATCCAGCAGTTAAGCCCGGCCTGTACGGTCTGGTGGTTCCAGTCATTGCCGTAGGAATTTTTCCCGATCAGCTTGATCAGGTCTTCTTTTTCAGCTGCCTTGTCATCCGGCTGTACATAGCGTTTCAGCCAAGGGTTGTCAGCCCCTGTGCTGTGCCAGAGAATGCCTTTCACATCCATAGTTTTTGTCTGTCTATAGCAGGTGCTCTGTGTCATCATGCAGATGATCGGCTTGTTATTCTCATTGTATTTCATGGTTGTCGCCCTCCTTTTCGTCATGCTTTTTGTCATGGAGCTGCTCCAATACCTCTTTGAGTTTCTCAGGGATGGGCAGGCCTAAGTGGGCGGCATTCTCCATCAGGCTCACGCCCTCATTGGAGATGTAAAAGAAAATAACCGCAGTCCGGAGGACGCTTCCGGTTTTCAATACCTGTACATCAAGGATATTGGCAATCCCGACCAGCAGAAAAATAACGATTTTTTTCGCGATCCCCAAGAACCCGATTGCACTTGACAGGCATTTGTCATTGACAGCACAGAGAACGCCGGTGATGTAGTCGATGACCACGAATGCTACAAGGGCGATCAAGAGACCGTCACACCCGCCGAGGAAGTATCCGAGCCAGCCGCCGATTGCCGAGAAAATGAGTTGAATGATGTTCCAGAATTCTTTCATGATTTTGTACCTTCCTTTCATAAAAAATGCGTAATAAAAAGCGACTGCCTCAGAAGACAATCGCCGGTTACCGGAATATAAGACATAAACTACACAGTCAAAGCCCCGTGTTTTCCACAGATATTTGTGCAGTTTATGCCGCAGATTTTGGTTGCTATTATCCCTCCGAAGAGTGATTAATACACTACCGCGAAAGCCGTGCGCCAAGCGGAATACCACGGAAAGGAGAATCAGCCAATGATAACGCAAAAAGAGCTCAATTCTATCGACCGCAGTTACTTTACGGTCATCACGGAAGGGTGCTACGGAGTCACCCTCAAATCCAACAACACCCGGCATTGCTGGTACATTGCCTGCGAGGATCTCGGTTACTGCCAGAGTTTTCGCATTCTGCACACACATCATGAGGGGACACCCATGCATGAGCATGGACACGGAAAAACCCTCGGCTCCTGCATCAGGCAGATAAGGAGCCATGACGAGTACCAGCTGAAAAAGAACGCCAGAAAGCGGAGGCTGGCACGTGACCGACGCAGGATGGCAAGGATCAACGAGGCAGACAGCCTCATCACAACGTTTTAGGAGGACGCAATATGGCAAAAACAAAGCAGATCAAGGTTCAGTATTCCAGCCGCTGCACTTATGGCGGATACTACGGAAGCAGCCGATACACCAATTACCCGAAGATCCAGATAGAGGGCAAGTGGCTCGAAGCCCTCGGATTCCATATCGGAGACCAGCTCATGGTTGAATACGAGGAAGGCTCCATCAAAATCAGCCTTGTACCGAAGCCGGAACCGATCATGATGGTCGCTGAACCTGCCGCCGACTATGGCAGGACTCGCCGTAAGAACCGCAAAATAGACACCGTTTGAGTATCACCCTTCGCATTTCTTAAAGGAGCCGCACCCTAATGGTGCGGTTTCCCTTATGCGGATGTCTCAGTAAGCGTGTATGTGATCTTCATCGTCTTATCTGCATTCTTCACGATCGCCTGAGACAGGTTATTGATACTGGCCAGATACGGCATCAACAGCCATGTCGTATGACAATCCGTTCCATAGTTACCGCCCCATCCCGTCAGGAACTCCTTATACTGGAACAAAGGCGTTCCGATATAGGGAAACCTCGCAGCACCTGCCAGTGGGATCACCGTATCATCGACTGTAAGTATGAAATCGTACGCAATGATGAAATCATTGATCATCGTCATCATACACTGACATGTGGAAGATCCGGACATAGCCCTGTTTGCTGATGTAAACCCAAGCGGTATCAGCGTGATATCCGTAATGTTGCTCAGATTTATCTTGTAAACTCCATCACAGTCGTAATTCTGGAGATACAAATATCCAGTCCGGATCACGCCCCTCACAGCTCTGTTCACATAGGAATCGATCTTGAAGGAACCAATAGCCCTCAGATGCGCATTAGTCAGTGTCCAGGTGCCCTCAGTAAAGGTCATATCACTCTTCTTGATCTTGATCCACTTCATCGACGCATCCCCGGAGGAATTCGGTGAATTGGAAAAGCCGTACCAATACCCGTCATGCCCGTCCAGGAAATCACCATACGGCGTATATCCTGTCGTAAAGGAAAACACGCTGCAGTGAAGTGTAGTCTCTTCCAGAATCTCGCAGGTCACATCATTCAACCGATCATTCAGTCCCACTGAAAATACCGGCAGCCTCAGCTTTCGCACGATAACCGACGAATCCACAAACCGGATGGAATACATCACATTATTCTCAAAATCCACTTCTACAGCAGAATAAAGCAGTGCCAGCTCGTCATCCGTCTGAGTTTCCAGTCTTGTCTCCTTAACCTTCAGATATCCAAAAGAAGAATTAATATCATTCCCATATACTGTCTTCCCTCCCAGAGCAGAAGTCAGCGCCACCGCCGCAATGGTTCCGTTCCCCTGTGAAGGTGTAAACTCCCATACGAACTTATATCCGTCATCCAGCGCCTTGCTCTCCGTCAGGTTCATGCTTCCCCTTGCCGTGTCCGCCGTTGCATTGACATCATTTGAAGCATACGCCACCGGGAATACAGCAGAGGAAGGAAAGATATTATCCACATTCTCCGTAAGAGCCGATGGATATAAAAGGATTCCTCCTATCATGTTCGGGCATATCGGGATAAGCACATCATTCCACATCACCTGATCGTCATACTGGCCTGAAGCCTTGTAAAACACTCCCATCGGGTTCAGCCCCAGGATATGATTCACGGCATTCGTGACCATATTCTCTTCCCGTATGGTCTCCACCACACCTGTATTTTCATCGGTCAGTTCTATGACCATTTCGCCTTTCAGCCTCATAAAATCCCTCCTTATGAATTGCTCCCGTTTACATCCACCGGCATTGCAAAGGCTCCGACAGCCACCCTGCCTCTGAGCACATCCGAATAAGACCTCTGCACCAGCTCATCGATCTCAAATGCGATATTCTCACTGATCGACTTAAGCCTCAGACCTCCGCTGATACCGACTCTCTCGATATAATCCTCAACCGTGATCGTACCGTCCCATGCAGCATTCGCACCCATGCTCTGACCGGAAACTGAAGCTACGCACCAGCCCGTATCCACGGTACCCGTACCGCCCGTAACCTTCATATAAACATTGAAGGTATTCGTATAATTGGCGATGACATTTTCTATTGGATAATACAGTAGGATCGTATGTTTCCCGGAATGCCAGGTCTCCATCGGCTGATGCACCGTGATCATCTCATCATTAAACTCGAAGGTAAAAGTCACAACTGCCTTTCCGTCTTCCGTCCATGATACGGGTAACGAAACGTTCACCGTCTGCTCTTCCGTAGTACCGATGACAACCAGCTCATCATCAGAGACAGCTTCCTCACTCTCAATTTCTAATCCCTCTGATACATCCTCTTCCGGGATGGCATTCACATTCACAGCCGGTATTGTCACGTTTCCACTTGCCGTTGCCGTCCTTGTCGAAGCTTCCGCATCCACATCCACGATCACCTGTCCGAAGAATTGAGCATGGTTATCCTCGGATGTCGCGAACTCTATGGAAATAATCCTTGTATCCTGATCAGCCACCGTAAAAGCAGAAGCATTCGTAAAAGTATGGATTCCGATCTTCCCTGCCTCGATCTGTGCCAGAAGCCCCGAAATATTCTTATCATTCTTACTCTTCGCCTGAGCCAGCCTCGGATTCTTTCCGACGCACTTGATTGTCTGCCTTCCGCCAATCTTGATACTGTTCGATGTGATACAGGCAATCTTCGTTGCATCCGCCTGTCCTCCGGAGAACGATAAAACATCCCCCACGTCCAGCGCCGGGTTTCCTATCGTATCTGAATCAAACGGCACATAATTCACGAGCGACAGATCATCCAGGATATTCTCACACAGCTGCCGTCTGGTCTCATCCAATCCAAACTGCAGCAGGGGATTCACACCCAGGTTCATCGTCAGTCCGTCATCCGGATCCAGATGGTAATACTCAGCAACCTGTGTCCGTAGGTTCGTAGAACTGACCGCCGTATATTTTGTGATAAAATCCGAAAAGCTGGATGAGAAACGATGTCTCCGTTCTACCGTCAGCACCGATATGTTTCCATACTTCCTTAATTCCAACTCTCCTGCCCTGTTGATAACAAAGAAACCTCCAAGCACCTGCCCAACATAAAACAGCACATCCCTGAAAGTCTCGATATCGTTATCCGTATAGATCGACAGATTCACCATGCCGTTAGGCAATGCCTCAATGGTCTCCCTGTCCTGAGCCAGAGTAACGCCACAGGCCGTAGCACAAAGCGTCATAAAGTCGTATGCGTTTCCGATGGATTCCAGAGCCGTAAAGTTTCTCTCAAAGCGCACCATATAGTCATACGCTTTAATCTCCAGGCTCTTCACCTTCCGGTTAGCTTCCGAAACTTCAAATATTCCCATTGGAATCTTCTCATAAATGCCATCCGCTTCTACCGTCTGCTCATACTCCGGATCAAGGTCTCCGCTGCCTCTGCTGTCTGAAATCTTCAGATGATAGAACAGCTCCACGATCGCGTCTTCCAGCGTATACCTGTTGATTTCCGAGAATAGCGAAATTCCCATCTCCGCAGCATACACGGTTCCAAGTTCGATCTCCGTACTGCCACAGCACTGGCTTGCGATATAACCGCTCCCTTTGACCATATCTTCCTGATCAAATTCGATAACCTGTCCGGCATTCGTAGTGATCCTGCCAGTCCAGTAGTATTTCCTTGTATTTGCCTTCACCGCATTCAGGAAAGCATTACTCACTGCATACATAGCCGCCCTCCTTAAAACTCTTTCAAGGTGAAGGACACCGCCCATAAGCTCCCATAAGACGTATCAGAAACAAGCTTCACCTGAAACCCATCAATATACATCTGGGCAGAAGTCAGCTGCATAGTTTCCACATCCAGATACTGCACCGTGATACTTGCCAGCTTCTTATATGCCGATAGCTTCTTAAGTCACTTCTGTGATACATTGAATGTTACCTTTATCTCAGCAACGCCCTCACGCACCACGTCCCTCTGTGTGGTTCCTGCCTCTGTTATGCCGCCGCTGTCTGCCTCAACATCCGACAGGTCAAGATCATAAGAGGCAGGCATCGGTATGTTTTCCCCGTTGAAAATGAGATATTGTAGATGAGCCATAATTCTCCTTCCCACTCGCCATGCCGACAATCCACATTCGCATTCCGCTACGCTCCATGCTCATGCGTTTTGTCGCCAAATACGTCTGCATCGGCAATTCACCTTATGAGAGCAAGCTCTCAACGGTGATTGCCTTGCATCCGTGCATGGCTCGTTATTTTGGCATATTGTAAATGTGCCATCTTACCTGCCTCCGCTTCTTAGATTCATGCTCTGCTGAGCATTTACGATCACCTCATCCAGCAATGTGCCACCCAGATACACCGGTATCACGATATCGCCGCTCTGCCCGGACAGTCCCTGTACAGCTTCCCTGATAGCGGAAACGATGCTTGTTCCGGTATTCCCCGCCGAGATCATCGCCCCGCTTGCGCCTGCAAGGGCTGGTGTCACATTAGGACTTATCATCATATCCCCGGATACGTCCGCCATCGCATCTGCGATCAGTCCACGGCTCTTCTCAATCCCTCGTGCGAGACCGTGCATGAAATCCGGCATCCAGCTCTCATAGTCTGTCAGCGGTCCCTCGTCCGGCACCGAGAAATGCAGGAAACTCTTAATCTTGTCAGCAACCGATGAAACCGCATCGCCAACAGCCGAAATACATGATTTTATGCCGTTCACGATACCCATAATCAGATCCTTGCCCCAGTTAAACGCCTGAGAAGCAAGCCCCGTGATATGATCCTTCACATTGGAAAAACCACTTTTTACGGCATTGAACACATTTCCCATCGCCGTTTTCACAGCGGAAGTGATATTGTTCCAAGCTGTACTCACTGCATTCTTTATAGCATTGCTTACATTGCTTACTGTGATCTTTATACTGTTCCAAGCCGTGCTCACCACATTTTTAATGGCATTGGCAGCATTGGAGATCACGTTCCTTATGCCGTTCCAGATAGTCGATATGAACTGTGATATGGCATTCCATACCGTGGTAGCCGTATTCTTTATCGCGTTCCAGGCATTTGTCAGGAAAGCCGATATCGCATTCACCACCGTAGTAAAGGTAGTCCGGATCGCATTCCAGATGGTCGTAAAGAATGTAGATATGGCGTTCCAAGCCGTGGTAGACGCTGTCTTTATCGCATTCCAAGCCGTTGCCAGGAAAGTGCTGATCGCATTTACAACCGTCTCAACCGTAGTCTTGATAGCATTCCAGATCGTTGTGAAAACCGTCTTTATCGCATTTAGAACCGTAGTGATGATGGTCTTGTAAATGTTAAAGTATGTGGTAATGATCAGCTTGATCGCATCCACTACCGCCTGGAATATGGCTTTTATCCCCTCCCATAATCCGGAAAAGAAATCCTTTATCCCGTTCCAAACAGTCTCAGCCGTAGACTTGATAGTTTCCCATGTTGCCGAAAAAAACTCCTTCAGTCCCTCCCACACGGCAATGGCAATCTCTTTTATGTTCTCCCACAGGTCGATCCAGAACTGCCGGAACTCTTCATTCGTATTCCACAGATAGATAAACGCCGCCACCAAAGCCGCAATCGCCGCAATGATAAGCACGATAGGATTTGCCAGCATCGTGGCGTTCAAAGCCATAAACGCTTTCTGTACCACCCCGATCACGCTTGCCAGTTTCGGTATGATGGTCATGATCGTACCCACAGCCGACATAACCTTGCCAATCACAATGAGCACCGGACCGATAGCCGCCGCCACAAGCGCAATGGTGATGATAACCTTTCTGGTGCCCTCATCCATAGAGTTCATCCAGTCCACAAACTTCTGAATCCAACCCACGATAGAACGGATCGCAGGCATAAGCATTTCCCCAAAGGAAATCGCCAGCTCTTCCAGCTGGGATTTAAGGATCGTAAGCTGTCCTTCAAGGTTATCCTGCATGGTGGCCGCCATTTCAGCGGATTTGCCGTCACAGTTTGCTATGGCGCTCGACAGCTTATTGATATCCCCCTCACCGGCATTCATCAGTGCCAGGAATCCGGACATTGCATTCTTTCCCACAAGGCTCTCAGCCGCCGCTGCCTTCTCGGACTCTGATAATCCTGAAAAAGCCGTCCGACAGTCCGCCAGAATATCCGAAAGATCCCTCATGGAGCCGTCCGCATTGGTGGTGGCAACCTTCACTTCCCCGATATTGGAACCACATATTTTCACATCCCCGGACAGATTGTTCATGATCGTCCTAAGAGAAGTACCTGCCTGTGAACCCTTAATACCTGCATTTGCCATCAGCCCGATAGCCTCTGCCGTATCCTCTGCGGAAAATCCAAGCGCACCGGCAATGGGAGCCGCATACTTAAAGGTCTCTCCCATCATGGAAACATTCGTGTTGGCGTTCGAACTTGCCGCCGCAAGGATATCAGCGAAATGTCCGCTGTCCTGAGCCGTAAGTCCGAAAGCCGTCAAAGCGTCCGTTACGATATCGGATGTAGTAGCAAGATCCTCCCCTGAAGCCGCTGCAAGGTTCATAACGCCTTCTATACCGCCCAGCATATCTTCCGTCTTCCAGCCAGCCATCGCCATATATTCCATAGCGGATGCCGCCTCTGAAGCGGAAAACTTTGTCTTTGAACCCATCTCACGGGCTTTTTCCCTGAGCGCATCCAGATCAGACCCTGTTGCGCCGGATATGGCAGATACCCTGCTCATGCCGCTGTCGAAGTCAGCCGCCGTCTTTAC
>JAFUZM010000187.1 GCA_017476605.1 Clostridia bacterium | reverse complement strand
TGCACCTCATGTTTCGAGTCGTATTGGAAATGCGTAAAGGCCTTTCGGGCTTTGCGTCAAAGATAAGTTACGGTTTCCTCAAGCTGCTTTCTGCTGCTGTGATTTGGAAGCGGCCCTGCTCCCTCCGCTGCATAGCCAAGGTCAAGGAGCATCAGAACTTCCTCATTATCTGGAAGTCCCAGTGCTTCTGCAACGCGGTCCGGATCAAAGAAGTTGAGCCAGCAGTTGTCAACACCTGCATTGGTGGCAGCAAGCGTCAGATGCGTTGCCACAATCGTCGCGTCCTCAATGCCGGAATCCCGTTTTCCGCCCGGATAGATAAAGACGTTGTCCTTGTTAAATGCCACTGCCAGTACCGTCGGTGCACCATAGCGACAGGGAGTGACTTCGTCGATCTTTGCAAGGACCTCCGGGCTTTGAATCACGTAGATATGGTGCTCCTGCAGATTCTTTGCCGTCGGTGCCAGCCGGCCTGCCTCAAGAATCTCCTGAATCTTTTCCGGCTCAACCTGACGGTCTGAATACTTTTTGCAGGAATATCTTACCTCGATGAGCTTTGTAAACTCCATACTGCTTTCCTCCTTCAGTTTACCCTGAGATATGATTTCAGTTTCAGCATGTCTCATTTTACTGTTTCGGGGCTTTCCGGTCAAGACGAATATCCCTATGAATATGAACGGTTCACCGGTCATAAATGAAAACCTGACTGCAAATTGCAGTCAGGTTTTTGTTTATGCAACAAAGTTTTCGTTGATGACCTCACGGGCGACACGGCCATGTTCAAGAACGATGGTCCGCTGTGCTGCCTCAGCAACCTCAGGGTCATGGGTAACGACAATCAGTGTCGTTCCCTCCCGGTGCAGTTGACGGAACAGATCCAGGACGATGTTTTCATTGGCCTCGTCGAGGTTTCCGGTGGGCTCGTCCGCCAGGATCAGCTCCGGATGGTTGATGAGTGCGCGGGCAACGCATACACGCTGCTGCTCGCCGCCGGAAAGCTGGCTGGGCAGATGCTTTGCACGCTCGCGCAGGCCTACACGCCCCAGCGCCTCAAGGGCTTCCTTTTCATCCGGCATGGAATGATAGTACTGGGAGACCATGATGTTTTCCACTGCCGTCAGATAATTCACCATGTGGAACTGCTGGAAGATGAGGCCGATTTTATCCCGGCGGATATCCGTCAGCTTTTTGCTGCTTTCCCGAGAGATATCGACGCCATCCAGCAGAACCTCACCGCTGGTCGGTTTGTCCATGCAGCCGATGATGTTCATCATGGTAGATTTTCCGGATCCGGAGGGGCCCATGATGGCCACCCACTCTCCCTGATCGACATGGATATTTACATTGTCGAGAGCCTTCAGCTCTCCATAGATTTTGGATACATTCTTTAACTCAAGAAGACTCATATTTGCTTCCCTTTCTGGTTATTCACCCTTGAGGACCAGTGCCGGATCAATCCGGACCGCCTGACGAATCGGCAGGAGACAGGAGATGGCTGACACGGCCATGGACACAATCATCGTAATCGGAACCAGCAACGGCTTAAACTGAATGGAGCTTCCGAATACGTGAATGCTGACCAGCTGGGCAAATCCAAAGCCCAGGATGGCACCAAGCAGGCCGCCCAGCATACCAAGGAACATGCCCTCGCCCAGGAATTCACTGCGAATTCCGCCATCAGAGGCACCCAGTGCTTTCCGAAGGCCGATTTCCCGGCGACGCTCCGTCACGACCGCCATCATGGTGGTCGATACACAAATCATGGTGAGAAGAAGGACGACCGCCGTGACGAGGAAGACAAGTGCCTGCAGCTTGGAGAGAACGGCTGCTTCTGACTTGGCCACACGCTTGACCAGTCGGGGCGTTACCGCTTCGCTTGCAGCCGCGATGTCGGTAACGTACTGCTCAAGCTCCTGTGCGCTTGCCGTGATGCTGAGCTCCACGACATCCAGCCGTCCGGTCTCGCCCGTCAGCGCTGCCATATCGGAGGAAGACATGAAAAGATAGGTCTCCTCCTCGCCACCCGTGCTGAGAATACCGGTGACGGTGAAGTTGATCGTCCGATCAGATGCCTTTGCATTAGCCGTTTCCGCCTTTGCACTGTTGAGCGCATCCACAACGGCCTGGGAGGAAAGGGTCGCACCCGTGATGGCGTCCACATCATAGCCAAGGGTCAGCGGGAGCGTTTTTCCGATGAACTGGTTTGTAAAGGCGGTCTTTTCCACCTGACCGCCGATGTCCTCAGTCTGTGAGGACGCATCCACGGTAATCGAGACAATTTCCGTCTGATCGCCAAGGTCGACCTGGACTGAGACAAGGCCACCGCCCCAGCCCTCGGCACTGCCGCCGATGGTCGTGTTGGGCAGATAGTCAGAATCGGAGGAAGTCGCCGTGGTCTCGGGTTTATAGGTCAGCTCAATAACCGAGCCGGAATGAACACCCAGGGTCTCCGCGACCTCTTTGCCCACAAGAATCTCACGATTGTTTTCGGGATACCGTCCGTCTACGCTGAAATACGGGCTGGTCTTCTGAACCTCGGCAAAGTCGGTACCGGCGGCAGTAAAGGACTGCTGGCGCTTCACAAGGTCCACGCGGATATAACGGTAAGGCGTCATGCCGACAATGTTCCCCTCCGGAATGTGAGCAGCCGCCTCGGCAGCCTGCTCGGAGGAGAGAGAATCCCCGGAGGGAAGGAAAATCATGTTAGCTCCGTAGTTTCTGAGCTGTGCGCCCATCTGCCGCGGAACATCATAGTAAATGGTTACAAGGCCGGAGAGAATCGTCGCACCCACTGCAATGGAGAGCAGGGCGATCAGCATACGTGAACGCCGTCTCAGGAGAGAGGCCGTGATCATCCGCAAAAACATTTTCCGTTTTGTCATTTCTTTTGTCCTCCCGTATTACGCCTTGCTGCCATGCAGAACCTCGGCCGGATCCAGACGCAGAACCATCTGGATGGCGGGCATGCTTCCTGCAATGGTCACCAGCGAGATGAGGACGGCGACAATGGGGATGACCATCACGTTCATCTCAATTGCGGAGCCGAAGACCCCGTGTCCGATGAGCTGTGCAAATCCAAAGCCCATGAAATATCCGGCAATGCCACCAGCAAGGGCCGTGATCAGGATTTCCGTCATGACCACACCGGTAATTGCCTTGTCGTGCGCCCCGATCGCCTTGAGAAGGCCGATTTCCTGCGAACGCTCCATGACGCTGGCCGTTACCAGATTGGAGATGCCAAGGGCCGAGCCGATCAGGCTGAGTGCGGTGATCAGAATCATGAGGAGCTGCGTCTTTTCAAGGATTGCACCCTCGGAATCCGCCACCTGACGAACCGCTGAGGCCGTTGAATTGGTCAGGACTTCCTGAATCTGATAGCAAATGGCACTGACGTAGGCAGTGCAGTACCAGGTCTCGTAGTCTGCCTTGGAAAGGGCCTGGGGGTTCTGAGCCGCACGCCTTGCAAGATCGTTGTCCGGGGTTGTGAGGGCAGAGACCTCGATGGTCCCAACCTTTCCCTCGGTTCCGGAAATGGCCTGCACCAGATCCAGCGGCGCGTAAATGGCACTGTCCTCATCCCCGCCGGCATCATAGATGCCTGCAATCCGAACCTCTGCCTGTCCCGCTGCACCGTTTAAAAGGACACGGTCACCGACAGTGAGGGCTTCCTGCTCGGCCAGAACCTGGCCGACCATAATGGCCTCACGGTCCTCCGGATTCTGTTCATCAATCCAGGCGCCCTCCTTGATGTCCCACCAGGAACGAAGATCCCGGACACCGGCATCCAGCTGCTCCCCTGTGGGCAGGTCCATATGATGGTTGAACCATGTGCCGACGATCTTGGCGCGCGTCCCGGAGGGAAGCGTCACCGTCTGCTCGTTGAAGGGCGCAAAGTCGACAATATTGAATGCCCAGAAAATCGTCTTGATCTTTCCAAGCTCCTCCTCCCTCAGCCAGCTGGTCTGAAGGGGCGTGGCATCGCTTGCATCCTCCACGGTATAGAGATCGCTGAGGAGAGAGGAATCCTTGGGCTTTACCGTAATGTTGGCGCCGTAGGTTTTGAGCTCCTGATTTACCTTGTCTCCGACATCCAGCATGACATTGAGCATGGCCGTTGCAAGAGATGCACCCAGAGCGATGGTAAAGGCAATTAAGAACATCTTGCCCTTCTGGCGAAACAATGCGCCACGAATCATTCGAAACAGCATTCTATCCCTCCTCTCACTTAAATTCCTTCTCGGCCGCGATAATGCGGTCCAGCGGAATCAGAACATATCCGTTTTCAATCGTGGACTCCAGCGGAATCGGATTGCATCCGCCCTTGAAGCCGATGGTGTTGATGTTCATGACCACGTCGCAGCGCTTGCAGATGATCTGTTCACCGCGCTCGTAATATCCCGCATTTCCGCAGACATCACAGGCATCAAGGCCGACGCCGAACGCTGCTGTTCCCGGCTTTTTTACGATGATCCAGCGAACGGCAATGTTATTCTCTGTCACGTATTCAAACCGATGCAGATGCCCGTCATTGACCTCATCCACGGCAATCCGAATGATGCCGTCCTCTGAAATCGTGTACTCCTCCGGCGGCGACAGCTCTACAACCTTGTTGTCAATCGCACGCAAAACGGTCAGGTTAATGGCCGCAATAATGGTGCAGACGGCCACAATGCACGCCCACCTGCGATGATGCCGGTTGTCCGCCTTGAGCCTTCTCAGCTGTGCCGGATTGTTCCATTTCCCGTGAATGCGAATATTTTCGATAAAGAGAATCACAGGAATGAGAAGCGCAAGACCGGCGATCAGGAAAATGAACATCTGCGTATTGTTGTGTACAAAGCTGGCAAAGGGGAACGCCCAGGGGAATTCCTTTTTGCTGTACACCGGAAACATCCGGTGCGTCTGCTGCCGGAACCACTTTGCATTGGTGATCCAGGGCCGCAGTACCTGACCAAAGCAGCGCACGTCATTGATGAGCAGCGTCACAATCAGGATGAGGCGGAGCAGTGCCGGATGCTGAAAGCTCAGGGTCGAGCGATACAGGAAGCGAATATATACAGCAACAAGAATGAGCGCAAAGGCCCAACCCAGGAAGCGGACCAGCCATGCAACGGAGATGATGCCCTCCCCTCCGGTATCAAACTTGAAGGGATAGGCAAGGATATCCGGCAGCTCATAGAAGAGAAGCAGCGCAGAGAGGATGGCCCCGATGACCGTTCCCAGATACGCCCCCTTCGTCTCTGTCATCGGCTTTCTCAGGAACAGAAGCATAAGGATAATGTAAAGGGCGCTTGATAGAATGGTCAGATAGAAAATGACCTGGTTCCACTGCGTCGTCAGAATCTTGTTGGTTGTATTCTTTACGATGGCCATTGCAATGGATGCAAGAATGGAAACAAGAAGTCCCGTCCACTGGATTACGCGTCCCTTCTTGCATGTCAGGACAGAAAGGGCGTAAATCAGGACGAGAAGCGGTGCGGCAATCATCGCATCCTCGGTCACCGTAACGATATATTTGAGCATTGTACGCCTCCAGATGGATTACTTAATAAACGCGAATGAACTGACATGAGTCCCCCGCGGTTCTCATGTCAGTTCTGTCCGGATTTAACCCGGAATCGTATTCAATTTCAGTGGATTACCACTCCTGCGGGATGTACTCCCAATCGGTGAAGGAAACCACCAGCGGCTCGGTCCAGAAGCGGCCGGTAACACCGGTCTCAGCATCGACGTGGAGCAGATAGCCGTTCTCGATGGGGCTGTGGATGGTGAAGGTCAGGGTGTAGGTGCCAGCCTCAGGGAGCTTGATGTTGGCGCCGTAGTGCGGGCCATCGCTGGCGGCCATGACCATGAAGGTGCCCTCGCCGGCAACGGCGCTAGTCTCCTGATTGGTGATGGTGTAGTCAACGGTCAGATAGGGAACCCAATCGCCAACGCCAAAGCCAACCTCGTTCTCAAGAGCGGAGATGTCAGCCTCGATGTGAATGTCGGAATCCTCAACGGAAAGTCCGTTCTCACCCAGCGGCTCCATCTCAACAGGCTGGAAATAAACAGCAGCTACGTGCAGGATATCAACGTCCTGCTCCTCGCCGATTGGATACTCGTCAAATCCGGCCTCTTCCTCGGCATAAGCCATGCCAAACGCCATCAGCATTACTGCTGCAAGAATCAAAGCAAGAAATTTCTTCATTTTTATGTCCTCCTTATTCCTATTCGGTTAAGTACTGAAACCTGAATCTATCGCTGCCGGTATCGCGGGGATTCGCCGGCAGGTGACAGCAATCATTTTTTCTTCAGCTGATGCTGAAGGGCTGCAATGCGGGATCTGTAGTGTGCCATGAGGAACGTGACCAGCAGGATGATCGAAAGGATCAGCTGCGGGACCAGCGTCTCAAGGTACGGATAGATGCCAAAGATCTGCAGCACATCGTTCTCCGGGATACCCGGAACACGCAGGGTCATGTCAAACAGTCCGCCCTCGGCCAGCTCCTTGATACCGGAGCCCAGGAATGCAACGCACATGACCGCCATGAGAATGGATGTTGCGGTGAAGAAGACCCGGATCGGCAGCTTTACGGAAAGCTTCGTGATCAGGATGTAGACGACAACCAGAACGAGGCAGCCGGTGACAAATCCGGCCCAGACCATCTCCGGATGGCCCTCAGAGAGCATCGGCTGATAGAACAGCACGACCTCTGCGCCCTCGCGGAAAACGGAAAGGAACGCGGTGAAGGCCAGTGTGAAGGAGGAACGGCGTTCCACACCCTCCTGAACCTTGCTCTCGATGTATCCGCTCCAGGCATCCGCCTCGGCCTTTGAGATCATCCAGTTGCTGACGTAGAAGAGCACGCAGACCGCAATCAGTGCCGTGATGCCCTCAATCAGCTCCTGTGCCATGCCGGCACCGGCAAATGCTTTCTTGAGATAGAAGAGAATCAGTGCAGCCACGAAGCTGGCCACAATACCAAGAATTGCACCAATATAGACATTTTTAAGGCTCTTGCGGTTCCCGCTCTTGGTCAGATACGCAATAATCGCTGCAATGACCAGGATCGCCTCAAGGCCCTCACGCACGATGATACCGAAGGCTCCGGCAAAGATGATCGCCCGGTTGTCGGCCGGTGCGGCCTCAACCGTCTCCGTCTGGCTCTCTGTCTCCACCTGCTCGGGAGCCAGTGCATCCAGCGCATTGGTTTCGGTAAGAACGGCCTTTTTGAGTGCCTTGTAGCTCCGCTCGAGCGCACTCGGCTGGAACTTTTCGCCCTTCAGGATCGCCCGCGAGCTTGCGAAAGCGCCATCCACCGTTTCACGCGCATCAATGCCGATTTCACTGTAAATCTTGTGGCTGAGTCCGGACTCCTCATAGACCGTATAGAACGTGGTATTGAAATTGTCGATGGCCGATTCACTGTCCTTGCCGCGATAGCCCGTGGCTGAGGTATCCAGCAGTTCGGTCATGGCCTCATAGGCCTCATGCCAGTTCTTATACCGTACGGCAGCATCCGGATCGCTGGCATATTCCGGATACGGGTCGTGATCAATCTGTTCCCCGTTCTGCCAATAGGTGAGTACCGTCTGCGCCTCGCCGTCCTTGACGGCCAGTTTGTTTCCGTCCTCACGGATCATGCTCTTCAGTTTAAAGAGCGCCGCCCGGACCTCTCCTTTGGTCTCCTCATCCTCATTGCTCTTTTTCACAGCCGCTTTTGCGGTTGAAAACTGCAGCTCTACCGCATTTTTGCGGGGACCGGAGACATAGCTCATGGTCTGGCGTTCAAAGCCCGTGGTCTCATACACACGGAAATAGGCATTGTTGACGGAGTCATAGGCATTTTTGCTGTCCCCCGCCAGATAATACTCAAACGCTGCATCAAGAAGCTTGTCGATTTGGTTGGCTGCCTCTCCCCATCTGCCCGCGTCGGACTCGGCAAATGCCGTGCCAAGGAGGAGCAGCATGAGCACCATAAACAAAGCACAAAGTCTTGAAACTTTCATACGATTCCTTCCAGATTGCGCAAGCAAAATCAAATGCGCACATGAATGTTTGCTATTTCTAACAGGTGAGTATTATACACGCCTAACATTTAAAATTCTTTATCCAATATTGACTTTCAATCCCATTATAAAAATTCGTTAGTGTCTCATAACAATTTTCGTGATAGAATAAGTAAGACAAAACTAACAAATGGAGAAAAATATGACAGAGGCGCAATGGATGGCCATCCAAAATCATGATGACTCCTATGATGGTCAGTTCTGGTATGGTTCAATAAACACGCATACCTTCTGCCGGCCCTCCTGCAAGAGCCGGACGCCGGAGCGTTGCAATATCCTCCTCTATTCATCCATAGAGGAGGCAAAAGCCGACGGGAAAACCCCTTGCCGCCGCTGCCGCCCGGACCAGCTCGACTGGGCCGGTTCAAAAAAGGAGCTGGCACAGGCGGCTGCAAAAATCATCCAGCGCGAATATACGGAAAAATTCTCCCTTCCAGGTATTGCAAGCAGGCTTTATGTCAATAAGAGCTATCTTCTCCGCGTCTTTCGCCAGGAAACAGGCCACACCCTTCTCTGGTATCACAATCACATTCGCTGTGAGAAAGCAAAGACCCTCATGCAGGACAGCAGTCTCACGCTGACCGAAATTGCGGAACAGATCGGATTTACCTCCTCCGCTCACTTTTCCCGTGTCTTTACCCAGATGTGTGGAATCTCTCCCATGCTGTGGCGCAAGAAAGCCTCCCAATAATTTGTTTCGCCGGTTTCCGAGCATTCGGAGACCGGCATTTTGTTTTCCCTATCCACTCTTGGCCGTGCAAACCGATTTTGGCTGGCTTTTCATAGCCAGTCAATTGACGCCTGCCTCATCCGGTGCTACTATAGCAATAGAATGCCGGATTTTTTCAAAACAGACCCTACGGAGGAAAACATGAAGCGCATTTCTCTTGAACAGGTGCTGGAACCTCTTGGCAGCCTCTCCTACCCGGACCAGGTAAAGCATATCCTCATGTGCATTGAGCGTGGTGAACTCGCACCCGTTCGGCGCTCACCGAAAAACGGTAAACGTCCGGCGCTTCATACTCAGTACTGGCTGCTTGAGTCCGAGCCGGATCGGAGCCAGCTCAAAGAGGATCTTCTCTACCACTTAAATTCAGGAATCTCCATTGAATACTATCTGCGCCATCTGGATGTCTACGAAAATGAACAGGCGGATGTCCATCGTCTGAGCCATTTTCTTGACAGAACAAGCGTGCAAGCTGCCTCCATGACCGTAAACGAACGGGCTTTTGACATTTGGGGTCGCGAAAAATACCTAACCGCGGGGCCCGGGCGGACCATCCTGCGGCATTGCGGAATGGAGATCGGGGATCTTGGCTGCTATCCGACGGCAGAGCCCTTTGCCGCCTTTGTCCATTCAAGGGAGACCCCGCAGAATCTCCTGATCCTTGAAAACAAGGATCCGTTTATCAGCATGCGCGGGCATCTGCTTGGCGGGCATTCCACGGTGCTTGGGACTGAAATTGGCACCCTCATCTACGGTGGTGGTAAGCGCGTCGTATCAAGCTTTCAGGATTTCAGTCTCAGCGCAGAACCGTATATGCAGGTTCCGGAAAACAGGCTCTATTACTTTGGCGACCTTGACTATGAGGGCATCCTGATCTACGAAAGCCTCATTGCCCATTTTGAGCATCCGGGGCTTACCATCGTGCCATTTTTGCCCGGATATCAGGCCATGCTTTCAAAGGCGGAGTCCGCCATTTCTCTCCCCACACCCCTTGAGGGACAGAACCGGGACTGCGGAGACCTGTTTTTCCGCCATTTTTCGCAGGAGGTTCAGGCAAAAATGCGGACCCTCCTTGATTCGAATCGATACATCCCTCAGGAAATTCTGAACGCAAATGATTACTGATTTGGAAGGAACACCATGCAATTTGATTTTCTTAAGGGCTTCACAAAGCGCATGAAGCACGTCGGACTGTATTCCCTGCTGATTGCCAACAACTGGCGAAAGGGAACCTGGAAGGAATGCGGCTTTTCCGAGGAGGATGAGCAGATCAATCTCGACTTTGCCGTCATGCTCTATATTATGGAAAATTCTCTGCGCGACATGCCCTGCACCATTGATGAGATTGCGGTCTTTATTGATGATCTCAACGCCACCTATTTCAGGAAGGATCTCAGCCATGAGCAGTGTCATCTTCTGGCTGACCTCATCGTCAATACCGTCCTTTCCCGTGATGGTGAGATGATGCACTTTTCGGGATATGACTTTGAGCAGTCCGGGGTTCGCCAGATTCCCATCAGCTACGTGGAAAACCGGATCCTGGATCCCGATTCCGATAACGCCCGCGTCGCCTATTCCCTGACAGAGGACGGATACTCGCTGCTCCTTGGCACCCTTGAGGTGGAAAACAACATGAAGCTCTCCGTGCAGGAAATGATTTTCAGGATGCACATGGAGCGGCAGAACTATGATCAGGCGCTTGAGGATATTAAAAACATCTTCAACCTCATGCACATTCAGCTGCAGAAAAACCGAGAAGCCATGCAGCGCATTCGCGCCAACGTTCTCAGCTACAGTGCCGAGGAATATAACGCGCTCCTGCACGAGAACCTTGATACGATCAGCGAAACCAACAACAAATTCAAGAACTACCGGGAACATGTCAAGAATCGCCGGCTTGAAATTGAACGCAGCAACATCAATGTGCATGCGCTCAGCAGGGAGGATCTTGAAAGCATCGAGAATCTCCGCAAGATCGAAACCTATTTATCCCGCACCATCGATGAGCACCAGCACATCCTCATGATCCACATGGATGTTCAGGAGGCGTACGGGACAGAGCTCGAGCGAATCCGCGAGCTTGCCATGATTCAGCGGTTTTCCCTGAAAAGCGAGATCTATGATCTCATCCTCAAAAAGCCGGAAGCGCTTTTGCAGTTTCACCGATTCCTTGCCCCTCTTCTCCTTCGCAATCCGGAGAAAACGCTCAACCTGAACCGCATGTTCCTCCCGCAGCAGCAGCGCCTTGACAGTGACCAGAGCACTGAGGAAGAGATCCTTGACTTTGATGAGGAATCCTGGGCCGAGGAGCAGGAGCGCCTGCGGAAAGAAAAGATGACAAGGTATTATGAAAGCATAGAGGCGCTTTTGTCCCTGCTGACGGAAAAAGGCAGCATGTCCCTTGAGGATGTGAAAGCGCATACGGACAGCGACCAGGAGTTTCGCCACCGTTTTGCCCCAAGCGTCGAGGTGCTGAGGGAAGTGTTTGTGGAACTGGTTCGCTTTTCCACCTTTGACCTCCCGGCGCTTCGTGTGGAGCAGCGTGAGCGGCTCTCAGATGACCTTTCGGACTTTGCCCCGGTGCGCATCCTCCTCAGTGTCCTTGATGCACATCCCGAGTGGACACTGACCACCCTCGACATTGAGAAGCGCCCCAAAATGCCCCCCGTCCTCTTTGAGCACATCCCGGATGCCTACGGCAATTTTAAATCCGTGCGCTGTTCCAATGTGCTATTTGTCCTGAATCAGCAGCGCGTTGGGAAAGGAGACAGCCATGAACATTGAATATGAAGAGATCCAGCAGAGCCAGGACATTATCGCCTATCTGCTGCAAAACCACGAGCTGTCGGACCGTGAGGAGCACGCCCTGTATCGCGCCTTTACTGAAAACGAGACCGTGCAGACGCTGGTCCGCTCCCAGGGAGAATCCCTGAACTGCAGCGTCGTTCGCTACAGTGATGTCATTTATCTGGTTCCCAATGAAAGCAATACATTCCTTGGCTACTCCAGCTATGATCTTCGCCGTCTGCTCTGCAAATCGAATGCCACTACGGTGGATTACTATCTCGTCCAGTTTACCATCCTGATTCTCCTTCTGGAGTTTTACGGTGGTGCCGGGAGCACCAGCAAGGTCCGTGATTATCTGCGCGTAGGCGAACTGCAAAACAGCATTCAGGATCACCTCAAGGAAGGCGCTGATCTCATGGATGAGGACATCCAGCGGGACGAGGGCATCGCCTTTGGCGAAATGCTCCGCGCCTACAGCGCACTTCATTCCGATCCCGAGTCCCTCCGGCGCCGCGGGCAAATCCGGCGTACCACAAAGGAAGGATTCCTCGTCGGCATCCTGCATTTCCTCTCTGACCAGGGGCTCATTCAGTTCGTCGAAAACGACGGGATCATCAAGACCACACAGAAGCTCGACCATTTCATGGACTGGAATCTGCTCAATCAGGAAAACTACCAGCATATCATGTCGATTTTGGGGGCGCCTGCCAATGAGTAAAATCAACGCCATTCGAATCATCAACCTCACCTACAATCACAATCCCATCCATATTGCCGATGAGACCTTCTTTCTGAACGGAGAGAACACCTTAATCCAGCTTGAGAACGGCGGTGGAAAGTCCGTCCTCATCCAGATGCTCATCGCGCCCTTTGTCCATAAGCGCTACCGTAATACAAATGTGCGCCCCTTTACCAGCTATTTCACCACGAAAATCCCCACCCTGATCCTGGTTGAATGGGTCCTTGACCATCATGCGGGCTATGTGCTGACCGGCATGGTGGTGCAGCGCAACATGCGGATGGATGAGAAAAACAGTGAGGACCTGGATATCCTCACAATCATCAACGAATACAAAATGCCGCGGATCAATGACCTTGTCCACCTGCCCGTGGTCGAGAAAAGCAGCACCGGTTCCCGGGTACTCAGCTTCTCCGAATGTCGCCAGCTGTTCGAGGGATACAAAAAGAGCGATGCCGGTGCCTTCAATTTCTATGACATGAACAGCAGCACCCAGTCCCGGCAGTATTTTGACCGCCTCGCCCAGTACGGAATTCTCGCCAGTGAGTGGCAGACCATCTTAAAGCGCATCAATGACGAGGAATCCGGCCTTTCCAAGCTCTTTGCAAACTGTCAGGACGAGAAGGACCTCATCACCCAGTGGTTCCTCCCGGCCATAGAAAACAAGCTGGATCAGCAGGAAAGCCGCATCACCGGCTTCCAGAACCTGTTTGAAAAGTACATCAGCAAGCGGCACAGCATGATGGGCACCCTGAGGTTCCGGGATTCCGTCCTGCAGTTTAACGAAGCCGCCGCGCCCATGCGGGAATCTGCCCTTCGGTATCAGGAGCTTGATGCACGCGTCAAAACCACCCTTGACCGAGTCGCCGCATACCGCCTTGAGCTTGGCACCTGTCTTGAGGAAACCCACGCCCTTGAGGCCGAATGCCGGAGCGATCTTGAGCGGCAGCTGGCCGATTTGCGCCAGATCGACTGGCAGCAGCGCTCCACGGAGTACTATAGTGAGCAGGACAGGTTGACCGGCATCCTGGCGGAATGCGCATCGCTGACTGCCTCCCTTGACGCCCTCCAGGCCGAGCATGACCGTCTTCTTGACAAGCGTCACAGCCTTGACTGTGCCCGCCAGCAGGCACTGGTGGATGAGAACCAGGCGGCGCTCCTCAAAATTGATCAGGCCATTGAGGTCTGCCGAAAAGAGGAGGTCGAGCTGGCCCCGGAGCGGGAATATCTTGGCTATTGCCTGCGGCGCATCCTCGAGGATGAAATCAAAGAACGCACTCAGGCCCTGCAAAAAAACAGCATGGCTATTGAGGACCTCCAGCGTCGGCGCGAGGAAGCCACTGCACTCTCCGAGAACCTTTCCGGCACAATTGGACAGCTTTCCCGGGAACTTGGCCGCCTTGAAGCGGACATCCGCAATTATGACCAGGCGGAGCTTCGGTATAACCATCAGTGGAAAGCCTCCCTCTCGCGGAACATGTTTGACATATACGAGCCCACCCTGGAAGAGCAGCTGCATACCCTGACCGGCCAGGTGTCCGCACTTCAGAAGTCCCTTGAAAGCAGCCGCACCCGCCTTAAGGAAAGCCGGCGCGAGCTCGACCAGCTGACCCGCGTGATTCGGGACACCGAGCAGAAAAGCCGCAAAGCGGAATCCGAGCTCGAGCAGAAAAAGGCCGAAAAGGCCACTGCAGAAGCGGAAATCTCCCGTCGTCGCGAAATCCTCAAAATGGTGGATCTTGGCGAATCCGCGCTTTTCGATCCGGCGGCCATTCTTGCAGCCTGCCAGGCGAAGGCCGCGGAAATTGATGCCCGCATTCGGGAGATGACCACCGAGATTGCCCGGATGGAGGATCACATGTACCGCATCGCAACCGGCCGTACCCCGGCCCTTGACGATGCCCAGACAAAGCTCTTTGAAAGCCTTGATATCCCCATTGTCTATGGCATGGAATGGCTTCGCAAAAACGGGAAAAGCGAACAGGAAAACCTCGATCTGGTCACCGCCCTTCCGTTCCTCCCCTATGCCCTGATCCTGACCAGAGCAGAATGGCAGCGCCTTTCTGCCGGAGATGCCCGCGTCTTTACCAGCGCACCGATTCCCATCATCCTGCGTGAGGAGCTGCAAACCTCCACCTCGGTTCCGGACAGCGACGGTCTTCATTTTTACATGATGTTCAATCAGGAGCTGCTCAGTGTTTCCCGGCTTGGCGAGATGCTTGAGGAAATCGAGGGGCAGAAGACAAAGAAGACAGCCGACCTCGCGCAGCGGAAATCCGAGCAGCAGATGCTGCTTGTCGCCATAAGCCAGGTGGAGGCGCACCGGGTGACAAAGGAAACACTCCTTCAGATGGAGGAGCGGATCTCAGACCTCGAGCAGGCCATACGACAGCTTGAGGAAACCCGTCTTAACCAGGCAGAGCGTCAAAAGGCGCTCATGGATGAGCGCGAAGCTCTAATGAGCGCCATCCCCGAGACCGAGAGCCAGATAACCACAATTGGGCAGCAGATGCGGGACCTTGAGGATCTCAAGGGCGCATATGAGACCTGTCTTAAGCAGCAACGTCGCCTTGAAACCTGCAAGGCAGAGCTTTCCCAGGCTGAGGAGCAAAAGCATGCCCTTGCCGCCGAGCTTGAAAAGATGATGGACCGTCTTGAGCTCCTTCGCTCCGAGCACCGTGATCTCGAGGCCATTCTCACCGAAAAGCAAAACGAGGCTGCCGGATATGCACGGTATGAGAAAGCGGAGCGTCCCCCGCAGCTCGCAGAGGATATTCTGGCAGATCCCGCCTCTATACGAGCCAGATATCTGGCCATCACGGAAAGTGTATCGCGGCAGTGGCAGGCACTTGAAGAGCAGCATGAGGAGGCTTCAAGGCGCCTCACACGTTCAAAGCAGGAGCTTTCGCATCTGGCCGAGCGATATCATCTTTCGCCCGAAAGCTGGGCAGAGATCCGCTATACGACAAGCGCGGAGGACATTGCCGAGCATGATCTTGCCGTGTCCCTCCAGAACATGGAGAACACGAGAAAGAAGATCGGGGAAGCCGAAAAGCAGCAGGCCCGAACGGAGACCCGAATCGAACACATCATGGAGATGCTGAGAAAGGAATGTCAGAAGGACGCTCCGCTTCCGCGTGAGGAGCTTCCTCAGATCGACTTTGAGGCCCATCGCACCCGGGGCATGCTTGAGGTGAAAAGCACCCGGGAACTGCTCGATGAGCTTAAGAGTCAGGTCCAGATGTATAACTCGAACCTCGATTCCCTCTCGCGCTATCAGGACATTGTTCCCGCATCTCCTGTCACCTTTGATCGTCCCATTCGCTCCCTCACGCACCCGGAGCTGCGTACCTTTACCGGTCATCTGCTCACCGAGCACGAGACCGCGCTGCAGGAGCGCAATGAAGAGCAGCGTCGTCTGACCCAGATCCTCTCGCGCATACTGCGCCAGGAGGCCTTCCAGGAGTCCTACTTCAAGGTTCCGCTGGAGCCGCTGCAGAATATGCTGGACCAGGCGGAGCGTTTCCGTCGCCAGCTTGACATCATTACCCGGTCCTTCAATGATCAGGTTGCCAAGCTGCAGGCGGATATTGATGTGGTTGAAACCGAGAAAGCGCGCATTTCGGACATGCTCACACAATACGTGAGCGAGATGCACCATCTGATGGGACAGATTGACTGGAATTCCGGCATTTCCCTGCGCGGGAAAACGATGAAGATGCTCAAAATCGACTGTCCCTCCTGGGAAAACAACCTGCCCGTCTATGATGTGCACATGCAGTCCTTCATGGACACCCTGACCAGTCGGGGCATTGACCTGCTGACAAATGGTGGTTCCCTCCATGATTATCTTGGCAAAGCCCTGACGGCAGAAAACCTCTATAACGCCATTGTGGGTATTGAAAACATCCACATCCATCTGCTCAAGGTGGAGGCCGAAAGCGCCATCAGCATCAGCTGGAAGGAGAGCCTCAGAAGCTCCGGCGGTGAGGGCTTCCTTTCCGCCTTTGTGGTCCTCTCCTGTCTCCTTGCCTTCATGCGCTACGACGAAAGCGATCCGTTCAATGACCGCAACGAGGGCAAGCTCATCCTGATGGACAATCCCTTTGCCAAAACCACCGCTGAGCATCTGCTGACCCCGATGGCCGACCTTGCCGCAAAGACCAATACCCAGCTGATCTGTTTCACGGCAGTCCATGGCGAGGCCATCCTCAACCGCTTCAACAACATCTACGTACTCAATCTCGTCCCCTCAAGCTATGGACGGGGCCGGTACCTGAAGGGCGAGCACCTCGCAGGAAACGAGCCGAACACCCTTTCCCTGGCTCGAATTGACGTTCATCCCGAGGGAGAACAGCTGAGCATGTTCACCTGACACAGTCCCTGTCCCGGCATATGATTCTTCCCGGGGCAGGGACATTTTTGTCTCTCATCCAGGCCGGTTTCTATACAAATTGAGCAAATTTTCTCAGATTTTTTTAGAATTGCTGATTGACAAGTCTCCGCCGCTTTGTTAAAATACACTCACTGGAAACGTTCCCGGCATCGTTTCCAGGACGATAAGTACACGCACAGAAGACAGGTGACAACCGTGACCATCAAGGATATTGCCCGGAATACCGGTGTCAGCGTAAGCACGGTATCCCGCGTTCTCAATCATCATCCGGACGTAAGCGATGACGTGCGTCAGCGCGTCCTTGATGAGGTAGAGCGCAGCGGCTATGTGCCAAACAATATTGCCCGGGATCTGGTGAGAAACCATTCGGACACCATTGGGGTGATTGTCCGGGGGAACGAGAATCTGTTCTTCTCCTCCGTGCTCAAGGTCATCGGCAGCGAGATTGCGGATCATGGCTACACCATGGTTCTGCATTACATCGACTCGGATGATGATGAGGTCAAAGCCGGTGCCATTCTGGAGCGGGAGCGGAAGCTTCTCGGTCTCATTTTCCTTGGCGGGCGCTTTGATTATTCCCCGGAGGACGTGGCCGGAATCAACATTCCTTATGTTCTTTGTACCTATAATAACTGCTTCGGCTCCCTTGAGGACGGGGACTTTTCCTCCGTCACGGTGGACGACCATGCCATCGCCTATACGGCGACCCGCGAGCTGACCCGCCGGGGACATCGCAGAATCGCTGCCGTGATCCCGAGCCGAAACGATCACTCCATCAGCGAGCTGCGTTACAACGGCTTCCTGGATGCGCTGCGCGACAGCCAGCTTGCCTGTCAGCCCGAGCTTGTTGAGGAAACCGGCGGCTGCTTTCAGATGGCCGATGCCTATAACGGGGTATGCCGTCTGCTTGAACGGACGCGGGATTTTACAGCGCTTCTGACCCTCTCCGATACCAGCGGTATGGCAGCGATGAAGGCGCTCTCGGATGCCGGGCTACGGATTCCTGAGGACGTATCCGTCATTTCCATCGACGGGCTTGACGTCTCTGCCTATACCGTTCCCACGCTCAGCACCATGGTCCAGCCATCGGCCGACCTTGGCAAAGAAAGCGTTCGCATCCTCGCAAAAATGATCAAAAATCACGATTATACGCGGCATAAGCTGCTGGAGGCCACCCTGCGAGAGGGAAGCTCCATTCGGACACTTGCCTAAGTGGTCCATCACATTCGGTTTCCGGATCATTATGATCTGAAAATAAATAATTTAAAGGAGAACACGTATGAAAAAGATCATCTCTCTGGCGCTGGCACTGATCATGGTGCTCGCACTGTCCGTCGCGTTCGCGGATGGCTCTGTTTACTGGCTCAACTTCAAGCCCGAGCTCGATGAGACCCTCCAGTCTCTCGCAGCAAAGTACACCGAGACCGCCGGTGTTGACGTCAAGGTCGTCACCGCTGCCTCCGGCACCTACTCTCAGACCCTGACCTCTGAAATGGGCAAGAAGGCCGCTCCTACCCTCTTCGTCATCGGCAACGTCGATGGTGTCAAGGAGTGGGGCGAGTTCGCAATGGACCTCACCGGAACCCCCATTGCTGAGGAACTCTCCACCGATGCTTACAACCTCTATGACGACGAGGGCAAGCTGGTTTCCATCGGCTACTGCTTTGAGTGCTACGGCATCATCGTCAACCCCGACCTCGTAGAGAAGGCCGGCCACAGCATGGATGAGCTCAAGAACTTTGAAGGCCTCAAGGCAGTTGCCGAGGACATTCACGCAAGAGCTGCCGAGCTTGGCTTCGACGCTTTCGCATCCGCCGACATGGACGATTCCTCCAGCTGGCGTTACACCGGACATCTGGCCAACCTCGAGTACTCCTATGAGAAGAAGGCCGGCGGCTGGACCGACATCCCTGCTACCCTGACCGGCGACTACATCGACAACTTCAAGAACCTCTACACCCTGATCATCAACAACAGCATCACCGATCCTAAGGATCTCGCCACCGGCGGCCATGACGCCACCAACGAGTTCACGACCGGCAAGGTTACCTTCTTCCTCACCGGTTCCTGGGATTATTCCGCTATCGTGAGCGACGTTCCGAACGTCACCATGATCCCCTACTACTGCGGTGTTGAAGGCGAGGAGAAAGCCGGCCTCAACTGCGGTACCGAGAACTGCTGGGCCATCAATGACATGGCTTCTGACGCCGACAAGCAGGCCACCATGGACTTCATGGTATGGCTCGTAACCGATCCTGAGGCTTCTGCCGTCATGGTTGAGCAGCTTGGCATTATGCCCTATAAGCATGCTGTTCCTTCCACCAATGGCTTCCTGAGCGATGCTGCCAAGTACACCGACAACGGCTGCTACGTCATGGACTGGGTCTCTCAGCCGAACGTGGATGAGTATCGTGCCGCTCTCGTATCCGCACTCAATCAGTTCTGCGCTGATCAGAGCGATGCAAACTGGGATCTCGTTAAGACCGCCTTTATCGACGGCTGGGCTGTTCAGTACGCTGCTGCCAACGAGTAATTTCCCCTCATTTAGCTTCAAACTGGGCGGACCCCTGTCCGCCCTTTTCTTATCGAAAAAGGGAGAAATCCGATGAAAAGCATCCTGAAAAACCCGATGCGTCGATGGGGCTGGCTCTTCCTGGGGCCTGTCACTGTCGCCTTCTGCATCGGCTTTGTGTGGCCTTTTTTCCAAGGCATTTATCTCTCATTCTGTAAATTCAAGCTGATTTCCAAGACCACCTGGGTCGGGTTTGAGAATTACGCAAAGGCACTTTCCGATGCCAGCTTTGTCCATTCCTTCTGGTACACAGCGCTCTTTGCCATCACCAGCCTGATCTTCATCAATGTACTTGGATTTGCCGCTGCCTATGCACTCACCCAGGGAATTCGCGGCAGCAACATCTTCCGTACGGTCTTCTTCATGCCCAACCTGATCGGCGGTATCGTTCTGGGCTATATCTAGTCCATGATTTTTGACGGTATTCTCTCCCATTATGGTACCTCCATTCTTCTTGAATCACGATACGGATTCTGGGGGCTCATCATCCTCATGTGCTGGCAACAGATCGGCTATGTCATGATCATTTATATCGCCGGTCTGCAGTCCGTCCCGGAGGATATGCTTGAGGCGGCAAAGATCGATGGTGCCAGCCGTTCTCAGACGCTGTTCCAGGTGACGATTCCAAACGTCATGCCCTCCATCACGATCTGTACCTTCCTCACCCTGACCAACGGCTTCAAGCTCTTTGACCAGAACCTGGCCCTGACCGGCGGTCAGCCCTTCATCATCCAGCCCAACGGTTCTACCGTTAAGACAACGGAAATGCTCGCACTCAACATCTACAACACCTTCTACGGTTCAAGCTCCGCCTCTCAGGGCGTCGCCCAGGCGAAAGCCGTACTCTTCTTCATTCTGGTTGCCGGGCTTGGTCTTTTGCAGCTTGCCTATACCAGAAAAAGGGAGGTGCAGCAGTAATGAGTCAATCCGGTGGATTACAGGCGGAAAAGCGCGCCAGGACGATTCTGACGGTGGTCCTCACCATCATCTCCATCATTTATGTCCTCCCGGTGCTTACCGTTGTTATCAACTCCTTTAAGCTGAATACCTATGTCAAAACCCACACCTTTGCCCTTCCGACCGGCGAGATGTGGGCAGGCGTCCAGAACTTTGTCAAGGGCATGACCTTTGGCAACTATCCCTTCTTTAACAGTGTCAAATACAGCGTGCTCATCACCGTTCTCTCGACGGCCATGATCCTGCTGTTCACCTCCATGGCCGCCTGGTACATTGCCCGTGTCAATTCCATTATCTGCAAGATCGTCTATTACCTCTGCGTCTTTTCCATGGTGGTACCCTTCCAGATGGTCATGTTCACCCTGTCAAAAACCGCAGACGGCCTCAACCTCAACACCCCCTGGTCCATCCCCATCGTCTACCTGGGCTTTGGTGCCGGCCTTGCGATCTTCATGTTTGTGGGATTTGTAAAGTCCATTCCTCTTGAAATCGAGGAAGCTGCCTCCATTGATGGAAGCGGTCCGGTCAAGACCTTCTTCCTTGTGGTCTTCCCCATTCTCAAGCCCACCATGATCTCCGTCGGCATTCTTGAAATCATGTGGGTCTGGAATGACTTCCTCCTCCCCTATCTCGTTCTTGACATCAACGATTACCGCACAATCCCCATTCACATTCAATACCTGAAGGGCTCCTACGGTACTGTTGACCTCGGTGCAACAATGGCGCTGATTCTGCTCAGCATAATTCCTGTGATCATCTTCTACCTCTCCTGTCAGAAGTACATCATCAAGGGTGTTGCTGCCGGTGCTGTCAAAGGATAATCATCAAAGGGTATCCACTCTGCGTACTGCAGAATGGATACCCTTTTCTTTTCAGAGCGTCCTGGAGGACTGGCATCGCAGATCCTCTGAAAGCAAAACAAGAGCTGGCGCTCCTGCGTCAGCTCTTGTCTATTATTCGATTGTCTCTTATTTTGCGAGAGCATCCTCAGCAGCGGCTGCACCGGCACGATGGCCCATGGTGCTGTACAGACTGAGAGAAGCAGCGAGAATGTAGTTCTCGTTGTAGTAGTAGCGGTTGCTCATTTCGCCCGCAGCATAGAGGCCCGGGATAACCGTGCCATCCTGACGGGTTACACGGCCCTGTTCGGTGGTGGTCACACCGCCGGCAGAACCGAATGTGGTGGGATATACCTTGACGGCATAGAATGGTCCCTGAGCAATCGGGGTAAGGAACATGGCCGGCTTGCCAAACTCGGCATCCTCACCGGCAGCAGCAGCGGCATTGTACGCCTCAACAGTTGCCACAAAGGGTGCAGTATAGACATGCATGTCAAGTGCCAGTTCTTCAATGGTCTCGCCCTTGGCGACAACATCCGCCGCAACACCGGTCTCAAGAATTGCTGCGTCATCCGCATTGGAGGAGTCAAAGACGTACCAGAAAGGTGCATTACCGTCCTGAATCATATCAGAAGCAGTATAGTCGAGTACATCCCAGCCAGCGCTGGCCGCCTCGTTGGCAAAGCGGACACCATTCGCATTTACACCAAGCTGTCCATAGATCGTCAGACCGCTGGCATCCGCATTGAGTGCGATAAAGGCAGGATCCACAGTGGTTGAGTACAGCGGAGTAGCGAAAGAATCGAAGGTGCCGGCACCAACGGCCAGAGCCATCAGGAATCCATCACCGGTATGGGAAACCGCACTTGTCGGAATCAGGCCTGCGCGATGGAGCTTCGGGGAATACTTGGCAACCAGCTCTTCATTCTGAGAGATGCCGCCTGTTGCCAGAATGACGGATTTTGCCTTAAAGGTGATGATGGAATTCGCCGTTTCGGCCTTTGCGCCGACAACAGCGCCGGTCTCGTCGGTAATCAGCTCTGTGCCCTTGCATTCGGTCAAAAGGGTGACACCCTTGTCTGTCATGGATTTGCAGAGCATGGACGCAAGGCCTGCGCCGCCACCGTTAGCCAGTGCCATCGGATAGGTTGCGCTGGCTGCATAGGGAGTGGAATCAAACTCGATGCCATTGGAAACCAGCCAGTCAACATTGGCACCAGACTCCGCCAGAACGCCCTCAAGACGATCCCAGTCCGGATATCCGCTCTCAACACCGCTCTGGGCCATATGTGCTTTCCAGTAAGCCATGACGGCCTCAAGAGAGTCGCTTTCAAGGCGATTGTCCTTGAACAGATCGGAATTGACAGATACCAGGATACCGCCGGCCAGGTTGGTGGTGCCACCAACAGCCGCCATCTTGTCGATCACGGTAACCTCAAGACCGCTCTCGCGTGCCGCCAGAGCGGCGCTCATGCCGGCAACACCAGCACCGATAACGAGAATATCGGTGGTTTCCTCGGTTTCCGTCTTCTCTACCTCGACGGTTTCGACTGCCACTGCCTTCAGGGCGTCGACATCTGCGCCTGCCTTCACCGCCGCATCCTCGATCGCAGCAAGAAGGCCCTTGGAGGTATTGGTCGCTCCGGAGACAGTGTCAACCGCCAGAGACTGGGCAGCGATGACCGCATCCGGAATGGTCGCAAAAGCGGGATCGGAGATGCCCGGGGTCTCCTCATGAGATACAACGTTAATCTCAGTGATCGCATCATCTGCGAAAGTGACCTCAACCGCAATCTTTACCTCCGTATTGTTGCCAGTTCCTTCACCGGTATACGTACCGGAGGTTGCTGCCAATGCCGGAAGCACAGAAAGCGCCATTATGAGGCACAGGGCGATAGCGAACAGTTTCTTCATAAACATGTTCTCCTTTCAAAAATGATGTATGATTACGACAATCTCAGAAAGTGAGATTCTCTGTAAATCCAACCTCATCTGGTGATGCCAAGAGGGCATCTCTTTTTCTCTTTTCTGATACCCAAAACTGCATCCGCATTCATTATACCATAGTATGAATCAAAAGCAATGCATTTTTCATTATTGATCAATATGGTGCAAATTTCCATCCCTCGCTTGACAGAATCCCCAAGCATTACCTCCTGAACTCGGCCTCCTCTTCTTCAGAAAGGCTCTCGCTTCTTCGCTCATTCCCATAACGCCTGTCCATCGTTCTTCTTATTTCTATTTGGCATTCTTATCCAAGTGCTCGTGTACTTCTCTCACGGGAGCAATTCTGATGAACCGTCTTTCAAAAACAATTTGCTCCAGATTAAGGGAAACAGTATAATATCCATGCCAGTATAAGCCGGCAAAACCAGTAAAAACCAGTAAAAAATCTTAAAACCAGTAAACAGCAGTAAAAACCAGTAAACATTCTGCGCAGGTTAACGTTACATAGTAAACGAAATGAACCATAAGAAATCAACGTCTTTGAAGAACTCGGAGGCCAAATATCATGCCGGA
>JAFUZM010000186.1 GCA_017476605.1 Clostridia bacterium | reverse complement strand
GAATTCGTGGGTGCATCAGAGTACGTACAACCTTAATATGCAGATGAGATTACTCTGTCTATGGTGGGGACCGGATCAGATAAGCGATGGTTCTGTGAATGCAGGTACCTGGCAGAAGTGCTCTTCAGGTCAATCATTCAGGTGAACTTGCGGAGGAACTGTGTCCATCACGAAAGAGATGGCTCTTTCATGATGCGTGGAGCAGATAAATTAGCCTGGCGAAATTACGAATTTCAATGTACATGCAAAGAGAACGATTCGAAAGTGTACTTGGGCAATTATGGGGTTCTTGCCTCAGCAGGTATCTCTAAAAAGACTTTCCTCCAATTTCCATCTGACCGATGAAGTGTCCGCCTGTGGAAGAAAATTGGATGCAGATGGTGGAAAAGTTTTGCAACGGGTTGACATGTGTGAACAAAAAATCTTAAAAACTGTTTCCTAAAAAAAGAATATACGCTATAATAAAATCTTAAAAAATGTGCATTCAAATGTTCCTCTGTGGCATGGATTAAAGGGAGACAAAATCAGGCCTGTCGTCGAAAAGGAGTATGACCATGTTCGGGAAAAGAGTTCAGTTAAATGATCAAAACCTTGAGGTGATCGGTGAAATTGGCTAGCACATGCCCGGCGGTTTCTTTATTTACCGGCAGGAAGATCCCGGCGAGGTGCTGTATGCCAATCATGCCGTATATGGCATTTTCGGATGCAGGGACGAGAAAGAGTTTAAAAGCCTGACCGGCAATACCTTTAAGGGGATGCTGCATCCGGAGGACTATGAGACGGTGTCAAAATCCATCGAGGAACAGGTGGATGGAGATGAGTCTCAGATGGATTATACCGAGTACCGGATCATTCGCAAGGATGGGGCAGTTCGCTGGGTGGATGACTACGGCCATTATACGCAGACAGAGGCATATGGTGGCATCTACTATGTCTTTATTTCCGATATCACCGAAAAGCATCAGCAGGTGGAGAGCGATAAAGCCTTAAAGCAGGCGGTCATTGAGGCACTGAGTGAGGCATATCATACCGTCTGGCTCATCAATAACGTGGAAACGGAGTCGTTTTCGCTGTATCGAGGGGATACGGATGGACTGACCGAGCACAGCGTGGCGAATCTGGACGCGTTGAGCAGGATGAAGTATTCCCAGGCGAAGGACCACTATATTGAGACGATGGTTGCCCCGGAGGATCAGTCGCGGCTGAAGCAGGAGCTGGAGCTTCGAAATCTGGTAAAGCAGCTGGCGGAACGGCACCTGTATACGATCAATTACCTGAGGCGCATGCCAGATGGCTCGGAACGGTATTTCCGTATCGAATTCGCAAAGCTCAATATGCCGGATGGGCATATGGGCATCGTGTGCGGATTCAAGGACGTGGATAAGGACGTACGGCAAGGCCGTGCAATTCAGCAGGCACAGCAGCAGGCACTGGAGCAGCGGATTGCACTTCGGGAACAGCTGCTGGAGCAGGAAAAGCACCGCGCACAGCTTGATAACATGATTACGGCCATGGCCTCGGATTACCGGAGCGTCTATCATGTGGACCTGGATATAGATGAAGCGGTGTGCTATCGCGGGGACTCGAATGATCCGGATCACTATGTGGAGGGCATGCGCTTTCCGTACCATCAGGTCTTTTATGATTACGGACGGGTGTACGTGGACGAGCAGTACAGAGAAGGCTTTTTCCAGTTTATTGACCCGGAGAACATTCGCGCGTCCCTGGCCTCGGAAAACATCATTGCCTATCGGTACCTTGCGCATCGCGGGGAGATGGAGTATTACGAAATGCTGCGCATGGCGGGTGTCCGCCATCCTGCAGACCGGGATGATCACATTGTGCATGCCATCGGCATTGGCTTTACCGTAATCGACCGTGAGATGCGGGAATCCCTGGAGCAGCGCCGGGTGCTGGTGGAAGCCCTTGAGGTGGCCAAACAGGCCAATGTCGCCAAGACCGCATTCCTGTCGAATATGAGCCATGAGATTAGGACGCCCATGAATGCCATCATTGGGCTCAATACCCTGGCACTCAAGGATGAGACACTGTCGGAGCAGACGAGGGAATACCTGGTCAAGACCGGGAACAGTGCAAAGCATCTGCTGGGGCTCATCAATGACATCCTTGACATGAGCCGCATCGAATCGGGAAAGATGACACTGCGCAATGAGGAATTCTCGCTGAGTGCCATCCTGGAGCAGATCAATACCATGGTAATGTCCCAGTGCAGCGACAAGGGACTGACGTATGAATGCCGTATTCTCAGCAGGGTGGACGACTATTATGTCGGAGACGACATGAAGCTCAAAGAGGTGCTGCTTAACATCCTGTCCAATGCGGTAAAGTTCACCAATGCGCCGGGCAGCGTCACCCTGACGGTGGAGCGGATCGCGGTGTTTGCGGATCAGAGCACGATGAAATTCTGCATTAAGGATACGGGCATTGGCATGGACAAAGCCTTTATCCCGAAGATCTTTGATGCCTTTTCTCAGGAAGATGGAAGCCGCAAGAGCAAGTATGGCAGCACCGGCCTTGGCATGGCGATCACAAAGAACATCGTCGAGATGATGAACGGCACCATCGAGGTGGACTCGGAGAAGGGTGTCGGAACCACGTTCACTGTGGTGGTGAGCCTGCGGAATGCCGAGCATCAGGGAACGGAGGATGAACACGCCGTCGACCCCAGCCGACTGAAGGTGCTGGTAGTGGATGATGATCAGATTACCGCGGAGCATGCAAGGACGGTGCTCGAGGAGGTCGGCATTCGGACCGATGTCTGCTATGATGGTCCCACGGCGCTGCGCCAGATGGAGCTGCAGCATGCCAAGCAGGAACCATATAATCTCGTGCTCCTTGACTGGAAGATGCCGGAAATGGATGGCCTGGAGGTTTCAAAGCAGATACGGGCACGGTATAGCAGTGAGACGACCATCATCGTCCTCACGGCATACAGCCTTGACGATATTGTGGATGAAGCGGTTCGTGTGGGCGTCGACAGCTTTCTTTCAAAGCCGTTGTTTGCCTCAAACGTCATTGCGGAATTCGAGCGCGTTGCAAGGCGCAGCAACATGACACTGCTGGGTGAGAAAAAACGTGCCGATCTGACCGGCAGGCGGATTCTGCTGGCGGAGGACATGGAGATCAACGCCGAGATCATGATGGACATTCTTTCGCTTGAGGAGATTGAGGCAGATCATGCGGAAAATGGCCGGATTGCACTTCAGATGTTTGCGGACAGTACACCCGGAACGTACAGTGCAATCCTGATGGATGTGCGCATGCCCGTGATGGACGGCCTTGAGGCAACAGCGGCCATCCGGGCGCTGGGGCGCGCGGATGCGGCGACGATTCCCATCATCGCGCTGACAGCGAATGCCTTTGATGAGGATGTGCAGCGGTCGCTGCAGGCGGGCATGAATGCACATCTGACGAAGCCGATAGAAGCAGATCACCTGCTTGAGACACTGGGCGAGCTGATTTACGAGAGTGAGAACAGGGGATAAGCAGGGTTTATTCGCTTTCCGGCATTTTTCGGATTTCATATGCTGAGCTCTGTCAAAGACAAGTAGCAGGTGGTTTACGATGAACCATCGTAACAACGGACAGATTTCCAAAGATGGAAATCTGTCTATGAAACATGGAATGTGCCACGTTTCGTAAAGTGCCAGGTGCTAAAGTGTTTGGCTGAGACAAGTAGGCGGGAAGGAGGACTGGAGATGGTCAGAGGGATCGTGTATACCATGGTCTATGCAGGCAGCGCCCTGATGGTCTACAACATATACGGTTTTGCGCGCCTTGCCCGGTACATTCGGAAAATGAAGACCTGGCGACGCGGCAACCGTGTTCTCTATTTGCCGATTCTGCTTCTGGTGTGTTTCCTGCTTGGATATCTGCTCGTGGGGCTCTTTGGCAATCCGAATTTGCTCGTTGCCGGCATCCTGTTTGGCGGAAGCATTTTCGTGTTTGTCATGTACAATCTGCTGAACACGGTCATCCAGCATATTGTGGAAGGGGAACATCTGGAGGCGCAGCTGCTGGCTGCGGAGGAATCCAATCGGGTGAAATCCAGCTTTCTGGCCAGCATCAGTCATGAGATGCGGACGCCCATGAACGTCATCCTGGGCATGGACACGCTGGCACTCAAAAATCCGGACATTCCAGGGGAGACGCGGGAACAGCTTGAAAAGATCGGGCACAGTGCCAGGCACTTGTCCGAACTCATCAACGGGATTCTTGACCTGCAGCAGATGGAAAGCGGGACGCTGAAGATCGAGACGGAGAATTTCTCACTGGGCGAAGCGCTGGAGCAGATCAATGTGCTCATCTCTGCGGCATGCCGGGACAAGGGACTTGAGTATAAGACCGATTTTTCGCCGTGTGCAAGTCGGAAGTATAACGGGGATGTCGTCCACCTGAAACAGGCGGTGATGTGTCTGCTTGACAATGCGGTCAAGTTTACGGATCCGCCGGGCACGGTACGGTTTACCGTGAGCTGCGACAGGGAGAATGGGGTATGCAGCCGGCTGCGCTTTATCGTGGCAGATGACGGCATTGGCATAGAAGAGGCCTTTTTACCAAAGGTACTGGAGCCCTTTGCCCAGGAGGACGACAGCTTTACCAATCGGTTTGGCGGAAGCGGAATGGGCCTGGCACTGGCCAATAACATCGTGACGCATATGGGCGGCTATATTGAGGTGGCCAGCAAGAAGGGCGAGGGATCGACGTTTACCATCATCCTGCCAATCAATGCCACCGGCTGTATGGAGCAACAGAAACCGGAGAATGGCGCGCGTTGCTGCTGCTGCGGAAAGGACTGTAAGAGCGAATGCTGCGAAATGGGATCCGCAGAGCTTGAGGGCCGCCGCGTGCTGATCGCCGAGGACATCGCCGAGAATGCGGAAATCGTGATGGACCTGCTTGAACTGGAAGGGGTCGAAAGCGAGTGGGCCGAAAACGGACAGCTGGCTGTGGACAGAATCAAAGGTTCTCTGGAAGGGTACTATGATGCGATCCTCATGGACCTCAGGATGCCGGTCATGGACGGCCTTGAGGCAGCACGGCAGATTCGCGCACTGGATCGCGAGGATGTAAAGCGGATGCCGATTCTGGCCCTGACCGCCAATGCAGCTGAAAGCGATAAGAAAAATACCCTCGAGGCAGGGATGAACGAACATCTGGTCAAGCCTGTGGACGCGGATCAACTGTATGCCGCGCTGAGGCATTGGATCTTTGAGGCAGAGAAGAAGGGAGATGATCGGGCATGATCAAATCGAAACAGATCGAGCGACCAAAGCTTGTGCTTGTCGTGGATGATCAGGAGATCAACAGAGACGTGCTCGAAGCGATCCTTGCGGACGAATACGAGATTATTCAGGCCGAAAACGGACAGGAGGCCATGGAGCTGATCCGGGAACATGCGGACCTCTTGTCCATTGTGCTTTTGGACCTGGTTATGCCGGTGATGGACGGGTTTGAGGTGCTGCAGCACATCATGGAGGATGAGACGCTGAGGCACATTCCTGTCATTGTCATGACGGCAGATAAGAGCGCGGAACTGAAGGCGCTGCAGATGGGGGCGGCGGATTTTATCACCAAGCCCTTTGACATGTCAGAGGTCATCATTGCGCGTGTGGAGCGCATCATTGAACTGAGTGAGGGGCGTAAGCTCATCTCGGCCGCCGAGCATGACCGCCTGACACTGCTGTATAGTCGCAACTTTTTCTTTGAGTACGCGAACCGTCTGTTCCGGTATTCACCGGAGCTGCATATGGACGCCATCGTGATGAACATTGAGCAGTTCCATACGATCAACGCAGTCAACGGGCGGGAATTCGGCGATGACGTACTGAGAGTCATCGGCAATGAGGTACGTGCGTTTCTTGCAGAAACGGTGGGGATTGCCAGCCGCTTTGAGTCGGATCTTTTTGAAATCTACTGTGTGCAGCAACCGGATTACGGGGCGGTACTCAATCGGTTTCAGAAAAAGGTGGATGAAATTTTCCCGAACGTATCAATTCATGTGCGCATGGGCGTCAAGCCCTGGCAGGAGAACGTGGAGCCTGTCGTGCTCTTTGACGGCGCGCGGGCGGCCTGCAACATGGTGCGCGGGGACTATCAGAAGCCCCTCATGATCTATGATGAGGAGATGCACAGACGGGAAGTCCTCAATCAGCGTCTGCTGAGCGACCTGCCGGCAGCCGTGGCCGAGCGGCAGCTGGTGGTGTTTTATCAGCCGAAATACGATATCCGGTGTACTCCACCCCGGCTGTCAAGCGCAGAGGCATTGATTCGCTGGCGGCATCCGGACCTTGGCATGATCAGCCCCGGTGACTTTGTTCCGCTGTTTGAGGGCAATGGCCTCATCAACGTTGTGGACAGCTATGTGTGGAGCGAGGCGGCCAGTCAGATTGTTACCTGGCAAAAGAAGTTTGGCATGCGGCTGCCGGTATCCGTGAATCTTTCCCGTGCGGATGTCTTTGATCCGACGCTGGTCAGTCGCCTGATCCGCCTCATTGAGGACAACGGTCTCAGTTACAGCGATTTAAAGCTTGAGGTGACGGAATCTGCGTATACGGACAAGGCCAATGATCTGCTGCGACTGGTCCATACTCTGCGGGATCTCGGGTTTGACATTGAGATGGATGATTTCGGCAGTGGATATTCCTCACTCAACATGCTTTCGGAAATGCCAATTGATGTTCTCAAGATGGACATGCGATTCGTCCGGAACATCGAAACCAGTGAGACGAGTTTCCGACTGGTGAAACTCATTGTGGATATTGCCAAGTACTTGAAACTGAACGTTGTGGCTGAGGGCGTCGAGACCGAGGGTCAGCTGAAGCTTTTGCAGGATGCCGGATGCGATCTGGTGCAGGGATATTATTTTTCAAAGCCTCTGCCACCGGAGGAATTTGAGGCACTGATCAAAAAGGAAATATCCATCGAAAGGGGATAAAGGGATGAATCTAGAGGAACTGTACGCAAATATCGGTGGGGATTATGCGCAGGCACTGCGGGTGCTGCGCATGGATAAGCTCATCGACAAGCATATACGTAAGCTGACCAAAAACGGTGTCGTAGAGCAGCTGCTTTTGGCAGGGGACACCATGGATGCGACGAGCCTGTTTGAAACGGCGCATGCGGCGAAGGGCGTTTGTGCCAATCTGGGGCTCAGGACGCTCAGTGATATGGCCTCTGAGATTGCAGAGGAATATCGTCCCGGGAACGAGCGCAAAATGACGGATGAGCAGGTAAAAGAAAAGCTCGCCGCCATTCGCGAAGCGTATGCGGCCACGGCTGAGGGAATCCGTCATTACGAGGAAGGATAAGGAGCAAGCATCAGATGGAGGAGTTGTTTCAAAAGGAGAAATCCAAAGTACCCTATTTGACATCCCTCGGAGCATGGGCGCTGGCCTTTGGCTGTGCCGTCGGCTGGGGTGCCTTTGTCATGCCCGGCAGCACCTTTCTGCCCGTAGCGGGACCGGTGGGTTCTGCCCTTGGCCTTGTCATCGGCGCCCTGGTCATGCTGATTCTGGGACTCAATTATCACTTCCTGATGAACCGTTTTCCGGATGGCGGCGGAACCTATACCTACACCAAACGGTGCTTTGGCTATGATCAGGGATTTTTGAGCGCCTGGTTTCTGATTCTCACCTATGTGGCCATTATCTGGGCCAATGCGACGGCGCTGCCCCTGATCATCCGTACGCTGCTGGGCGGGACATTCCAGTTCGGCTTTCACTACGAGATTGCAGGTTATCATGTCTACATGGGCGAAATGCTGCTTGCTGTATCAGCGCTTGTGATTGCGGCGATGATCTGTCTACGCCGAAGTCTTTCTCAGCGGGTCCAGGTCACAGCGGCCATTTTGCTGCTCTTTGGGGTTGTTATCTGCTTTATCGCGGCCGTGATGCGCCCGGATGCACCGGCCATAAGGCCGGCTTTTGCTCCGGAGCATACCGCTCTCGGAGGGACATTTACCATCTTTGCCCTTGCACCATGGGCGTATGTGGGCTTTGAATCCATCTCGCACTCAGCGGCAGAGGCGAAATTTCCGATGAAGCGGGCCTTTCGCATCATGGCGATTGCGCTCTTGACCTCGGCCATTGCTTACGGGGCCCTGGCCCTTATGGCCGCCCTGGCATTGCCGGAAAATGTCAGCAGCTGGACGGAGTATATCGCACATCTGGGAGATTACTCCGGGATTTCCGGACAGCCGACCTTTCTTGCGGCAAGAGCGGCCCTTGGTATTCCCGGCCTGGTACTTCTCGGAATTGCCGCGTTTTCGGCCATACTTACGGGCCTCGTTGGCAACTATATTGCACTAAGCCGCCTGCTCCTGTCTCTGGCTGAGGATGACATGTTCCCTAAATGGCTTGGAAAGACGGATGAGCAGAATGTTCCAAAGAATGCGATACTTGCCATCCTTGGTGTCTCTGTCATTTTGCCGTTCCTTGGCAGAACGGCGATTTCCTGGATTGTGGATGTGACTACGGTGGGTGCGACCATCGCTTATGCCTTTACGGCTGCCTCAGCCTGGAAACTGGCCCGGCAAGAGGGAAAGAAGGGCATGACTGCTGTCGGTCTTCTGGGATTTCTCGTCTCGATCCTCTTTGCCATTGAGTTTCTGATTCCAAATCTGACCTCAGTAAAGACGCTTTCTACGGAGTCCTACCTGATACTGGCGGCATGGGGAATTCTAGGCTTTATTGTTTTTCGGCTGATCCTGCGTAAGGATGTGAAGCGCCGCATGGGGCGCTCCATTGTGGCATGGGTGGTGCTGCTTGGCCTGATCATCTTTACATCCAGCGTATGGATGCGGCAGATTTCTGCCAGCTCCGTGGAAGGGGCCATTGCACCGATTCAGGACTACTATGCAGCAAAGGGCACAGAGGCGGATACAGACACCATTCGTGGACTGCTTAGTGGTATAGATCGCTCTCTTGCGACAAGCAATGTCACTCAAATTGTCCTGATCATCATCTCTCTTGGCATTCTGCTGAACATCTACGCACAGATTCAAAAGCGCGAACGGCAGATTGAGGTGGAGAAGGTCCTGGCAGAGGAAAGCAGCAGAGCCAAGACCAGTTTTCTCTCCAACATGAGCCATGAGATCCGCACACCGATGAATGCGATCATTGGCCTTGACAACATCGCGTTGCGGGATCCGGACATCACGCCCAGGACCCGGGAGCATCTTGAGAAGATCGGGGCCAGTGCCAGACATCTGCTGGGGCTCATCAATGATATTCTGGACATGAGCCGCATCGAATCCGGTCGAATGGTGCTCAAGAATGAGGAGTTTTCGTTCAGGGAGTTCCTGGAGCAGATCAATATCATCATCAACGGTCAATGTCAGGACAAGGGACTGCACTACGAGTGTCAGATTGTCGGCGATATCAGCGATTATTATTACGGCGACGATATGAAGCTCAAGCAGGTCCTGATCAACATCCTGGGAAATTCGGTCAAGTTTACCGAGCCGCCGGGGAATGTGTCTCTCACGGTTGAACAGACGGCTGCCTTTGAAGGCCGGTGTACGCTGCGCTTTACCATGCAGGATACCGGCATTGGCATGGATGAGGACTATATTCCAAAGATCTTTGAAGCCTTTTCGCAGGAAGATGCCACGACGACCAATCGGTATGGCGGCAGTGGCCTTGGCATGTCGATTACCAAGAATTTCGTCGAGATGATGAACGGCGATATCGAGGTGAAGAGCAAGAAGGGTGTAGGATCGACCTTTATCGTTACCCTTACCCTCAAGGCTTCCAGTCGCAGTGCAAGGGAGGCACAGACGCTGATGCTGCCCGAAAACCTTCGTGCCTTTGTCGTGGATGATGACGAAATCGCCTGTGAGCATACACAGATCGTTCTGCGTAGCCTGGGCATTGAAGCAGACACCTCTACCGATCCGGATGAAGCGATACGCATCATTCGATCTGCATATGACACGGGTCGTTCCTATGCGCTTGTTCTGACCGACTACAAGATGCCCAAGATGAATGGACTTGATCTGGTTCGCACCTTGCGTTCCTTTGATGGCGACGAAACAGCGATCATCATGCTGACCGGCTACAACTGGGACATCATAGAGGAGGAAGCTCACGGAAAAGGCGTTGACAGCATCATGGCCAAGCCGCTGTTCTCCGAGGTGCTTCTGAGAGAAATTCACAGGGTGCTTTCAAAGAAGACGGGAACGGAAAGCGTACTGCAGCCGGTGGCCGACGAAGCTGAGCCGGACAACTGCCTTGCGGGCTGCCGTGTGCTTATGGCAGAGGATGTGGATCAGAACGCGGAGATTCTGGCGGATCTTCTTGATCTCGAGGATGTCATCAGCGAGCATGCGCAAAACGGCGAAATCGCAGTTCGGATGTTCCAGGAACATCCTGCCGGATACTATGATGCCATCCTGATGGATGTACGTATGCCGGTGATGGATGGACTGAACGCGACGCGCCAGATCCGTGCACTGGATCATCCGGATGCCAAACGCATTCCCATCATTGCGATGACAGCCAACGTATTTGATGAGGATGTGGAACGCTCCTTGCAGGCAGGCATGAATGCTCACCTGTCGAAGCCTATCGAACCGGATCGTCTCTATGAGACAATGCGAAAGTATATCTCAGAACGTAAAAATGCATAAAAGATTCCCGGAATCCTGTTCGCTTATTGATTAAAACAGAATTCCGGGAATCTTTTCCTGTTACAGCGAAATGACAAATCCCAGATGGAATGTGATAGTCATTTTCTCTCATAAGACAATCATGCCCTCTGTGTTCATTGATAGAGTGAGCGAAGGGGGAAAAGAATTGACTGTAATACGTCTATAGCCTTCAATAAGCAACAGCTTTCTTTGCTATAAAATCAGCCAATAGCTTCTTTAAGAAATTACCATCGGTTGAAGCTTTCCTGGCATCTTCTATCCGG
>JAFUZM010000185.1 GCA_017476605.1 Clostridia bacterium | reverse complement strand
GGACGGGCTTTCCCTGATGACCGTAAACCTTGAACTCCATATCGCGTCCAAGGGACGGAGAGTATTCTTTGAAATAACGTACTTCCATTTTCAATCTCCTCTTCAGGTACAGTATTTTTAGGAGATTTGCCGGCTTCCCTGTCAAATACGTGTCTTTGACAGAAAGACCACCATGCTTTGGCATATCTCCTTGTTTCAAATGATACGGTGTTCTTCTCTGCTAACGAAGCAAACTCATCACATCAGGATGAACGTTCTTTGTTACTTCGAAATTGTATAAACGGTACATCTCGTTATATGTTCGATTGTACTGCCTATATTTCTGTGTCTCTGTATTGTTTCTCAAGCCATATATTTCATCTACACTATAAGGTAGATATCCAAGGTCATCACGACTGACAATGACAAAGTAGTTGTCCGAACCTTTCACTATTTGAGCAAACCGGATTGAGTGAAGGAAATCAACGGTTTCATCTATGAAGACGATCTGATTTTTCATTGCGGATAGACGAAGTTCCCAGTCTACAGATGTCAAAACAACACATTTCACCGCACACTTCAGGGTTATTCCGGAGGATCTTCCGTTGGCTTCATGCTCCTGAATAAGCCGGATCAGTTCCGTTTTCCCGGTCGCACTGTTGCCCTGCAGTATCGTGATATTTCTTTTTACAGAAAGAAAGTAATGGACTTTATTGTTATATACTTCAATATCGTACTTTCCCACCATTTGCCTGTATCCTCTATATCAAACGATTGTCCAGTACTGCTTCGTTTAGCTCTTTCATGTTATGAACTACCCGATTAAGGTTCATTATTTCTATTTCAAATTCTTCTTTTCCAAAATCCATTAGATATCCAAGCCGAATGGTGAGATCTTTTTTCTTAGCGATCTTTAAAATCCATTCTGCACAATTATCTCCGCAAGCAGAAGCATTGAAGATATGTTCGGTGTCAAAACTCATTAGAATCAGTGTTTTTACTCCACCAGAGAGCCGCTCTGTAGGTATCGGACCAAGGTAGGGACTGTCAATCAGTCTGGGACCTACCACATCAGAATCATCTATATCCTTTACCATTTCCTTTGTGACAGGGTCGTTCATCCAGCTTTCTTCATAAGTGTTATTGAAAAAGGAATCTGGATTGAAGATGTAGTTCTCTGATTCCAAATCTCCAAAATATACCTTTAGCATTTTCGTATCTTTCTCATAAGCGCTGTGCAAAGAAGCAATGAGGGAACATGGGAAAGATTCCTGCAAGTGAGACACGAGGAATCCTGTCAGATGAGGCCCAGGCACTGCATCATGACCGGGACCCGGGAGGCCCAGGAGGATTCGGAATGATCGCCATAGGGATCAATTCGGAAGGTCAGATCCACATCCTTCTCAAGCAGGATCCTTGTACAGTCAAGCAGTGCCCCAAATGTAGCAGCATGATTGCTCATTTCCTCGGAGCCGTAATCCATATAGACTCGGGTATGGGGAAGAATCCCTGCGACTTTCAGCATCCTGCGGCTCTTCTCCGGATGTACCCACAGGCTGGGAGAAAGACAGGCAGCCCGGGAAAAGACATCATTGCGCGCGGCGACACCATAGAGAGAAATGAGTCCGCCCATGGAGGAGCCGCCCAGATAGGTGTTTTCCCGGTCTGAAAATGTATTGAACCTTGCGTCAATCTGTGGCTTGAGCTCATGAATCAGCCAGTTCAGCGTGGTATTTGCCACGCCGTGGATGAGACCGAGGTCAGGCGTATGATGGGTAAACGGAGAATATTCGCAAAGTCGCTCATTCCCAAAGGGACTGCTCTCAATGCCGACAAGGATGCATCCGGGATTATACTGCTCGACAAACGAAGCGAGTTCCCAGGAATGCCCATAGGCGGCATCCTCATCGTAAAAGAGGTTCTGACCGTCAAACATGTACATGACCGGAAGCGATTCCTCCTCTTCTGTGTACATGTCGGGCATGCAGATGAAGATACGTCGGGAGAAATCCGGATTCAGGCCAGGAATAGAGGCATGCCATGTTTCAATGTTCACATAAACACTTCTTTCCATGTAACGCGCCTAAGCGCGAATGTAGTATACGACAGGATAGACAATCTGTCAATGACAAATGAGAGGCACAGATGAGACTTCTGGCAAAGATCATACGGGGCCGGCCGTTTGGACACGCATATAGGCCCGAACCGGAAGGAAAACTGGCATGCATGCAGATAACTGTCACCACCTAAGGCGGTGACAGTTTGTGCATCTGACCTTGCGGCGCATGGGCCTTTGTCCGCTTCAAAGGAAACGCGCTACTGGGTGAGCGAGCGAATCGGGAGTCCGTGGAGGAAGCGGTTTTTGTACATCCGCATCTTTGCAACGAAGGGCATATGGCGAATAAGACGGCGATAGATCCGCTCAGCACGCTCAATCTGCTTGCTGCCGGGGCGACGTTTGCTGTAACCTGCGGTCATTACGATGCGTTCCATATCGGAAAGCTGAACTGGCTGTTTGAGCTGTGTCTGCGCTCGTTTGAGGAAGGAAACCGGTGCCTCGCCAGGCAAGGGCATGATATGCATGGCAGCCAGTGCCTCACGGAGAGCGGAGTACCAGACAAGCGCAACGAGATTGGAATCAGGTTGCCTCGAGGCGACAAAAGAGGGGCTTACCAGAATTGCCCGCAAAGTAGCAAGAAGGAGGAGCAGCAGAAGGATCAGGGGAAGGAGAAGCGGCCAATTGATCTTAGGGGCATTTTCCTCCGGTTCACTTGTCGGAGCGGGGCTGGGCGTGGGCGTTTCCCTCACCTGCTCCGGAGCAGGTGAGGGGGCTGGCGAACTTGATGGCGCCGGAGTTTCATTGGGCTCGATGCTGGGCACTGGCGAATTTGTGGGCTCCGGTGTCGGGGTGGAATCAGGATCAGAGGATCCCTCTCCGGAGGAATCGGACTGCCCCCCGGATGAGTCATCTGCGGGCGTGGGATCAAAGGGAAGCCAGCCAAATCCGCTGAAATAGATTTCACACCAGGCATGCCCATTCTGATTGGTGACGTGTGCAATGCCATTTTCCGGATGGACGGAATATCCCTCAATGTAACGTGCCGGTATGCCTAGAATTCTGGCCAAGATAACCATGCTGCTTGCAAAGGAGGTGCAGTAGCCTTTTTTTTCCTCGAGCAGGAACCAGGAAACAAAGTCACGGTTTGAGGGCGGATAGTCCTGGTCAAGTGTATAGGGAAACGAGGTTTGCAGATAGGTTGAGATGGCCAATGCGCGGTCAAAGTTGGTTCTGGCATCGGCGGTAATGGTGTCAGCTAGGGTATAAACGGAGTCCTCTACTGTTTCAGGGACTTCCAGATAATTGCTTATGTTCTCTGTCTCCCATTCATCCGCCTCGGAGGCAGCCAGCACAAGCGCGCGGACTCCGGGGGTATCTGCGGTGAGGCGTGTGCCATAGAAGTCATACTGATCTCCACTGACGAGGCTGCGTGTTGCAAAGACCTCGGAGGAGGGAGAAAAGTAGGGAACAAGCCCTTTTCCGCTGAGGGAATTAAATCGCTGCGTGAGATAAAGTGTACTGGTCCCCTCACTCTCAAAGTAAACCTGGATATGCTCCTCAGCGGGAAACGCGCTCTGTATTTCGGAGGCAGGCCGTTTGCGGTCAAACAGATTGTTTCTGAGGCGTGTAAACCGGGGATCAATGTAGAGATATCGCCGTCCCCCGATGGTATCGCCCCAGGCATACCCATTATAAGTATCGCGGATGCTGCCACGAAGGAGGAGCGGTCCGCTGGCTGCGACCATCATGACCTCCTCATCGGTAGGATCGGCCGGACCGCCAAGCTTGCTTCCAAGCGGTTGCCAGCCGGTACTTGAGAGAGAAAAGGGGACTCTTGAGTCATTGAAAAGGAAATAATCATCCACAAACTGTCGAAAGGAAGAGGCTCCATCGGCAAGCCTGGGGGAAAGGGCAGAGAGGTGCGGGAGCAGCAGGAAAGCGAGAAGGAAGACGACAAGGCTGTTGATTACTGTGGGAAGAGAGGCGGCGTGAATGTCCTTTGATGCAAGAAAAACGGCAAACATCAGTGGGATCAGGCATAGGGTATCGGCAACGGAGGCATTGAGGGCACTGTAATAAAACAGCGGCAGGGAAAAAATGAGAATGACAGGGAACGAGGATTCATCATAGGAAAAAAAGTTTGCGAGAATGACGGCTGTGATGGAAATGAAGATCGTAAGAGGAAGGGAATAAGCGGCCAGTGCAAGCTTGTTTTCACTTCCCACACCAAGCGAGATTGCACTCAGAATAGCTCCAAGTTTTGAGCGATACGGATAAAAAGAGGCAATGGAGATTCCCCAAAGAATCAGGTTTAGCAGGAGAGAAGATTTGCGAAACCGTCCAAAAAGGAAGCAAAGCAGGGAACCGGCGGCCGTGATTCCAAGAATCAGAAAAGGCCGGAACGTCAGGGCAAGCAGGCGATGGACCGGGAGCGCAAGTCCAAAGGAAAAAAACAGGGAGAGGATGAACTTGTATATCAGCACTCTGTCCCGTTGATGTTGTCTATTCATAGTAATGATTCGTATCCTGTTTCTGCGTGATTAAGCGATGAGGACCTGGAAGGTTTCGACATTTGCGGATACCAGCATCTGAAGGAGTTTCATTTCGCCGGCGTCCGGTTCCCTGTCCGTCGCCATGGTAAAGCGGATGCTGGTTCCATACATGGACATCCGTATAATCGCATCGACGATCTGAGGGGTAATGACAGCGGAAAAGATGAGCAGATAACTGCTTCGCTGCAGCCGTGGCCCGATTGTTTCAAGGACTTCGGGGAATTTGTTTTCCTTTCGGAAATTGAGCGTGGGCAAAATGCGCTGGACATCGGCATAGTGTGTAAAGGAGCTTCCCCGAAACTCTGTCCCGAATTCCGGAATCGGCATGCAGATGGGCCGATTCTGTCTGAGGAGCGCAGAGATTGTTCCGGCGCAGCTTTCGGTCAGCGCATCAATAATGTTCCTTGCAAAGGGCTGCTCAAGATCAATTCCGCCTGAGTTGAGGAGGATCAGCGTGTCGGGACGCTCGAGCGTCTCATAGGTGCGAACAAGCAATGTCTGCTTTTTGGCAGAGAGTTTCCAGTGGACGCGCTTCATTTCATCGCCCTGCATCCAGTTCCGGATGCCATCCGGGGTGGTATAGTCCGTGGAGGCATATGCAGAGGCCACTCCTTCCTCGGCCGTTCCCTTCACCGGAATCGGCGAAACAGACGCGCCAAGCGGCTTTACCCGCACGGTGGCCATGGAGGAGCCAAAGTGGCGCCGAATGTGGAAAAGGTGAAACGCATCCATTATGTAGATGTTCTGAATGCCGACGGGAAACAGTCCGACATGCGGACACGGAAAGACATTGCTTGAGACTGTGGGGACAAAGAAACGAAGATTCAGGACATAGGTTGAGGTTTTTCCGCTGGGAAGGAGAATGTCAATGGTAATGGGGCCCAGCGGCAGGATGGAAAACATGCGAAACGTTGGCTGGAACAGGCACTTTTCCTGGCGCAGAACCTCACCGGTGAGTTCACTCTGATCGACACGAAGGGTCAGGACAGCGGTGAGGACCGTCAGAAAGCTGATCAGAATCGTGCAGGCACTGAGGACGGCAACCACCAGGAAGACGGGATTTCCGGAGGAAAAGCCACCTAAGGCGGTTACGACACTCAGGAGCAGCAAATAGAAAAAACGTCTGGTCATCGCATTTTCACCGGAATTCGCGTCTTACGCAGGATATCCTCAAGTATTTTTTCGGAGGTGAGATTGGCCATTTTGGCCTCGGCAGAGGGAACGAGCCGGTGTGAAAGAACATGAAGGGCCAGGTGCTGGACATCCTCCGGGATGATAAAGTCGCGGCCGTTGAGCAGCGCATTTGCCTGGGCAGCATGGCACAGGGCAATGGCTGCTCTGGTGCTGGCACCCAGGATCAGGGAGTCCACCTGTCTGGTGGCAGCACAGAGAGAGACGATATAGGTGCGCACCTCGCGGGAACAGTATACCGTTTTGACCTGCTCCTGGAGATGGATGATGTCCTGAGCGGAGCAGACCGGCTGGATTTCACGCATCGGCTGAGAGGGCATGCTGTACCGCTCCAGAATATCAGCCTCGTCCTCAGGACTCGGATATCCGATGGAAATGCGCATCAGGAAGCGGTCCATCTGAGCTTCGGGCAGCGGATAGGTGCCCACAAAGTCCACGGGATTCTGTGTGGCCATGACCATAAAGGGACGCTGCAGGGCATAGGTGACGCCGTCGACGCTGACCTGATGTTCCTCCATGACCTCAAGCAGGGCGGACTGCGTCTTTGGTGAGGTACGGTTGATTTCATCCGCCAGGACGATCTGACTCATAATGGCACCGGGGCGATACTGCATTTCCCCGTTCAGATTCGGCATGGTAAAGCCGGTAATGTCAGAGGGCGTGATGTCCGGGGTAAACTGAATACGCTTAAAGGAGCAGGAAAGGGAGCGCGCGAGTGCGGAGGCAAGCGTCGTCTTGCCGACGCCCGGAACGTCCTCAATCAGCAAATGCCCCTCGCAAAGGAGCGTGGTCAGCATCAATTCAACCACGTCGTCCTTTCCGATGACGGCGTGTGCAATATTTCGTTTTAAATTGGTAACGATTGGACTGATATCAGCCAAATAAATCACCTCGAGAACTTAAGATGAAGTCGCAATAACGACGGGGGATATGTCAAATGTCTTCAGCCATTATAGAGGAAAGCGCATGCTTTGGCAAGTTTAGGAATGTGCCCAAAAAAGAGCGCCGGAATCTCGATGTGAGATTCCGGCGGAGCGAGACAAACGGGATTATTTGCTCTCAAGGAAATCCATGCAGATGGCAGCAAGGGCTGCACCGACAAGGGGACCGACGATGAAGACCCAGAGAGAGGCAAGAGGCGCGGCATTTCCGGTGAAGGCAGCAAAGAGCGCAGGGCCGAAGCTGCGGGCCGGATTGACGCTGGTTCCTGTGAGGCCAATGCCAAGGATGTGAACCAGAACGAGAGAAAGACCAATGACCAGGCCGCCAAAGGAGCCGTGCTGAGCTTTCTTGGAGGTAACACCCAGGATTGCCATAACAAAAATGAAGGTCAAAACGATTTCAACCAGAAGACCGGCAACAACGTTTCCATTTACACCTGCCAGTCCGTTGGCACCAAAGCCACCGGTCTTGTCAGCGACACCGCCAAGAGAGAAGATGGCAGCGAGAACGGCAGAGCCGCAGATACCACCCACGCACTGGGAGATGACGTAGGAAATGAAGTCCGACTTGCTGATTTCCCCGCGCATCAGGAACGCAAGAGAAACAGCAGGATTGATGTGACAGCCGGAAATGTTTCCGATGGAATAGGCCATGGCAACAATGGTGAGGCCAAAGGCGAGCGCTGTCAGAAGATAACCGCTGCCGCTTGCTGCATCACATCCGACCAGCATGGCGGTGCCGCATCCGATAATGACCAATACCGCTGTGCCGATTGCCTCGGCAATACTTTTTTTCATAGAACAACCCTCCTCTATTTCGTCTGCAGGAATATGTCCTGCCAAAGACGGGAGATATTATAGCACACTTTTTGGAGAATACAAACGGAAATTAAACATTCTTTAGCTGACATGGCAGGAAATACCTCAGCAAAAGGCAAGACATCTGCGGGACATTAAATGCAATGGAATGATGCAAAACTATTGAAGTTAACTATCCGTTTTGCTAGAATATACACAATAAACGATATTGCTTTGCGGAAATCATGTAACGGAAAAGGAAATGAAAACATGGTTGATGAGGTTCTTACCATTTTGCTTGCGCAAAATGTAATTTCAGGTGAAAAAATTTCCCGGATACTGGGCGTTACCCGAAGTGCGGTATGGAAGGATATCAAAACGCTCAGGGAGCAGGGATTTGAGATTGAAGCCAGCGAGCGATCCGGCTATCATCTGGTTTCCTGCCCGGATTCCCTGATGGCGCCTCTTGTGCATCAGGGACTTCAAACGGAATGGGCAGGGAAAAGGATTTACTCCTATGACACCATTGACTCGACAAACCGGCGCCTGAGGGAATTGGCACAGCAGGGAGCCGAGCATGGGACACTGGTCCTGGCGGATGAGCAGACCGGCGGGCGCGGAAGACGGGGCCGGGGCTGGATCACTCCCAAGGGGGAAGCGATTGCGATGTCCCTGCTGATGCGCCCGGAGATTCCGCCACAGCGGGTTTCCGTGATCTCCCTGGGCACAGCGATTGCCGTTGCTTTTGGTATCCGTGCAGCGACGGACTTGCCGGCGATGATCAAGTGGCCCAATGACGTTGTTGTGAACGGAAAGAAAGTCTGCGGTATTCTTCTTGAACTTGAGGCGGATGAGCAATCCGTGCATCATGTCGTCGCAGGCATAGGCATCAACGTGCACCAGAAAACCTTCCCGGAGGAGATCGCAAAGACGGCCACCTCTCTTGATCTTGAAAGCTCAAAGACGCTTTCAAGAGCCAAGGTTGTCCGTGAAATTCTGAAAGCAGCTGAGCACGTGGAGGCTATCATCAGGAATGGACGCCTGCTTGATGTCTATGAATCGCTGTCTGTGACGATTGGCCATCCGGTCTGTGTCTATGCACCGGCGGAAACCTTTGAGGGAACAGCAGTCGCCGTAAAAGAAACGGGAACCCTGATTGTCCGCCTTGCCAGCGGCGAAACGCGGGAGGTTGTGGCCGGAGACGTCTCTGTTCGGGGGCTGATGGGATATGTCTGAGATCATCGGGATCGGCGTGGACCTTTGCGACATTGCGCGGATGGAAAAGGCAATCCAAAAGGAAAATTTTTTAAAGCGGGTTTTTACCCCGCAGGAAAATGCCTATCTTGAGTCAAAAGGAAAATCCAGGGCACAAAGCGCTGCTGCACTCTATGCTGCCAAAGAGGCTGTTTGCAAGGCTCTGGGGACGGGCTTTTCCGGCGGAATTATGCCGGAGCAGATTGAGGTCCTGCATACGGAGCTTGGTGCACCGGTGATTCGTCTGCATGGCCAGGCCGAGGAGCGGTTTCAAGAGATGAACGGGAAAGCACTTCATGTATCGTTGAGCCATGAAAGCGGAATGGCCATTGCGTTTGTGACCGCATCGTAGATTCAGAGGATGCAGTCTTTCTACCACACTCAAAACAGGGAGGCGGAGAAATGATTAAATCAATTTCACCCCAGGATATGCAGGAGATGGAACATGCGTTCCTGGACGGAACCGGATATCCTGCAATTCTGCTGATGGAGCATGCGGCGCAGGCGGTTGTTGATGCCATACATCGTTATGCACCTGATGGGTCTCGGGTGCTCTTTGTCTGTGGCACCGGAAACAACGGTGGGGATGGCTGCGCGGCAGCGCGTCTCTATCTGCAGCAGGGTGGCCTTGCAACCGTCTGGATGATGAGAAGTCCCTCTCAGATGCGGGGAGATGCGGGCACTAATGCCATGCTTCTCAGTGCATGCGGAGCAGAGATGCATATCCTGTATAATGAAGTCCCGGAACTGCCGGAATGCAGCGTCATCGTTGATGCACTGTTTGGAACCGGACTTGCCCGGCCGGTTGAGGGCATTGCGGCAGAGGTCATTGATGTGATGAATGCCGCGGGGGTACCCGTGATTTCCGTGGATCTTCCCTCAGGCCTTGATGGAGGCAGTGGACAGATCCTTGGAAATGCGGTGCATGCGACGGAGACTGTCACGTTCCATCGGCCAAAGCATGGCCATTATCTCTATCCCGGCAGAGAACTGACCGGGAAACTGACAGTCACGGATATTGGGATTCTGCCGGATTGGGATGGAGCACAGGGGATTGATATTCTTGAACCCGCAGATGCGGCAGCAATGCTGCCGGCCCGTCCGCGGGATGCGCATAAGGGGAATTTTGGACATGTGCTGACCGTGGCCGGATCCGAGGGCATGGCGGGTGCAGCGGTGCTTTGCACAAAAGCAGCGCTCCGTTCAGGAGCCGGACTGGTGACCTCTGCCTGCACGTTCCCGAATCTCAGTATTCTGCAGAGTCTGGTTCCATGCGCGATGGCCTCGGTTGTTTCGGATATTGATCATATTGAGGCAGCATCGCAGGCGCAGCTCAGTGACCTGGCAAAGGGAAAGAGCGCGCTGGCCATCGGGCCCGGACTTGGCCGCAACGAGGATACCTTTATGGCCATCCGCCCGCTGATTGAGATGGACATTCCCAAGGTTGTCGATGCAGATGCCCTCACCATGATGGCAAAGCACGGAGCGAAACCCGGAAAGCGGACGGTACTGACGCCACATGCAGGAGAAATGGCACGTCTATGTGACTGCTTAATTCAGGATATCCTGCAAAGCCCCATTGAATATGTGCAGCAGCTGGCATCCGACCTTGAATGCTGTGTGTTGCTGAAAGGTGCGACAACACTGATCGCCCGGGGCGAAGAGCTGGCCATGAACATTACAGGTTCCGAGGCGATGGCAACCGGAGGCTCGGGAGATGTGCTGACCGGCATGATTGCCGGCCTTCTGGCGGCGGGCTGCTCAACGCTTGAGGCAGCACGCCTTGGAGCGTACTATCATGGACTGGCAGGGGAGAGTGCCTGCAGGAAGCTTGGAAGCCGTGCGGTAACGGCAATGGATATCTGCGAACAGATCCGAATCGAATAACTATTAGAAACGCGCAGGAGTATTATGCAGCATTTTCGCGAGATTGATTTCAAAAAAGAAGGAAAGAAGCTGGTGTGGGATTACGTACTGGTGGTTCTGGGAGCATTCCTCACCGGAATTTCCTTTGCAATGTTCTTCATTCCACATGACATTGCACCAGGCGGTGTAACCGGCATTGCAACGGTTTTGGCCGCTTTTCTGCCCGTTGGCGTTGGCTTTATTTCCTTCTTAATCAACTTGCCTCTTTTCTTATTGGGTGGTCATAATTCCGGAGTCCGATTTATGGCGCGCTCATTCATTGCCATGATGTTGCTCTCGTTCTTTATTGATCTGCTGCCCTCCATTGATGTGTGCGGGGACGGTCTTCTGGCATCGGTTTTCGGTGGCCTTCTGATGGGTGTCGGGCTTGGCCTGGTGGTCCGGGCGGGAGCCACAACCGGAGGCACGGACATGGCTGCCAGTCTGCTCCATGATCGCTTTTCGTTTTTCTCAATCCCGGTGATTTTGCTGGCTATTGATTCCATTGTCATCCTGATTGCAACCGGGCAATTCGGCATTCAGGCAGGCTGCTATGCTCTGATTGCCTGCTTTGTTTCCTCCAAAGCCATGGATGGTGTGATCCAGGGCTTCAACACAGCCATGCAGTTTATGATCATCACGAGGCAAAAGGAAACCATCATCAGGCGGATTCATACGGAAATGGACCGGGGATGTACCTCCTTTAATGCGACCGGCACCTATTCCGGTGAAGAGATCGGTGCACTCATGTGTGTGGTTTCCCGCGTAGAGATTCCAAGACTCAAAAAGATCGTTTCGGAGGAAGATCCCAAAGCCTTTATCACCATCTGCGATGTTCGGGAAGCGTTGGGAGAAGGATTTCTTGGAAAGGGATAAGTGCACGAAAAATTCTTGCGGCATAGCACCGACCGTGTGCCTCCTTCCAAAAAATCGAAAAATTTGTTGTTGACAAAGAAAGATTTCCGTCATATAATAGTCGGGTCCGCGAGGTCAGAGTTGGAGAGATGGCCGAGGGGTTTAAGGCGCTGGTCTTGAAAACCAGTGATACCGAAAGGTACCGGGGGTTCGAATCCCTCTCTCTCCGCCAATTTTATATTCTGTAGTTTGGCCAGGCTTTGATGCGGAAGTACCCAAGAGGCCAAAGGGGCTCCCCTGCTAAGGGAGTAGCATCCGTGAAGGGTGGCGTGGGTTCGAATCCCACCTTCCGCGCCATGTTGAATGCCGTTTGTGACAACTTCTCTGTCACAAACGGCATTTTTTGTGCGTTTTGTCCGTTGAGGAAGCATCCAAAATACATATCGCAAGGAAAAGATGACGCAAAATATGACGCAGGACAAAGAGATATGTGGAAGGAAGAACTTGATTTCGAAGTTGTGTGTACTGCCGATCTCCTTAAGCTGACGGAGATAATAGGAGATGCGATCCTTTACGGCGAAAAGTGGATGGAAGCTATCTGTCAGCAGCTATAAGCACAAGGGGGAAACCACTATGGTTTTCCAGAACGGGGAATCCAAAGATGGAAGAAGCATATGCGGTGCGCCCATACAGGTGCACAGTTTAACGGGTGGAAATCCCGTCTGGTAAGATGTAAGCCGCATCACCAGTAAGTCCCTTGGGTGGCTAACGGTAACGTCGAGAGGAGACTCTCTTATAGCTGCTAAGCGTAGGGAGGTAGGTCGTAGGGTTGTTGATTGAGCACCGAAATATAAGTTCCAGCAGAGCCGACACGGTCACATACGGAGGAAGGCAGAATTCATCAGGGCGATATAGGCGAGCGTTGATGATCCTGGCGGTGTCTGAGAGACGATCATGCGAT
>JAFUZM010000184.1 GCA_017476605.1 Clostridia bacterium | reverse complement strand
ACGCCAAGCTCGCTGTCCACGGCGGGGAGCGTCACAAGCACGGTATCCTGTCGCAGCCTGGCGGACACATCTTCAGTACGGATGCGCCCATCCGGGCCGATGGGCAGCACGTCAATCTCATATCCACGTTCCTGCAGGGCCGTCAGGCATCCGCTGACCGAGGGATGCTCAAGAGGCGAGGTGATGATGTGATGACCGAAATGCCGGGCGGAATATACGAGGCCGTTTATGGCCGTATTGTTTCCTTCACTGGCACCGGAGGTGAAAATAAGCTCCCTGGGACTAATGCAAAGCAGCTTTGCGCATGTTGTCTGCGCGTCATCCATCCATGCCTTGGCGGTTTCACCGGCAGGATGGTGGGCATTGGCATTTCCGATACAGGCCTGCTCTGATTCAAGGAACACGCGCATCGCCTCCGCAGAGGGAGGTACATGTGCGGTATAGTCAAGATAGATCATGCGTTTACCTTTCAATTGCCTATTGCTTTCATAGGTTTTCGCCGGATATTGTACAGCGGGGCGGAGCGAAAAGCAACGAAATTGTGCGTATTGGCCGGATTATCTGTGCCGCCGCATATACTCAATGGTTCTGTACAGGGTCTCACCGGTGAAGATCTTGTCAAGGTTGTCGGCAAAATTGAGGGAATACCGCCGGCCAAGCCGCGCAAGCGCCACGTCGATTTCAGAGAGCTTTTCGCCTTCTTCTCCGGTAAGCAGTTCATCCATATGGAGCTGGTGGTAAGGCTCGCCGGTCAGATTGTACAGACCGGTTCCGATGAGGCGGACGGGCTGCTGCTTTATCTGCTCCAAGAGATGCATGCTTTCCGTGAGAATCACATCTGCCGAACGGGTGGGCATTACCTGACGGGACCTGGTTATGGTTTTCATGTCGGCGTAGGTGATCTTGAGGGACACTCCCTCGCCGTATAGTCCTGCTCTGGTTGCCCGCCGCTCCACGCTGAGGGAGAGGAGAACCAGTACGTCTCTCAGAAAATCAAAATCCTCGACGTTTTCCTGGAAGGTGAGCTCACGGCTGATGGACTTGGCATCCTGAGGCCGATACGGCGTGACCTTGCGGTCATCCCTGCCGTAGGCCTGCTCCACGATCCACTGCCCACGTTTTCCCAGAAGCTGGATGACCAGGTCCTGGCGCTGCTGGATGTCCCGGACCGTCCGGATACCGGCATGGCGCAGCTTTTCCGCTGTCTTTGCACCGACGGTATACAGGACTTTGACCTCCCGGTCGATGATCAGGCTTACAAAGGCATCCTCTGTAGGAATTTCGAAGTAGCCATCCGGTTTCTTTTCCTCACTGGCAATCTTGGCTGCTGTCTTGGAATAGGCGATGCCCACTGAGCAGGAGAGTCCCACTTCCTCCCGTGTGCGCTTCTTAATGGTGCGGGCAAAGCCGCAGGCTGTCTCCCAGTTTTTTGCTTTTTCGCTCACGTCCAGATAGGCTTCATCCAGTGCAATCGTCTCTGCGGCAGTGGCGTATTCGTTCCAGATGTCATGGAGCTGATCTGAGACGGCGCGGTACTTTTCAAAGTTCGGATGCATATAGATGCCATTCGGACACAGGCGGTAGGCATCCTTGATGTTCATGGCGGAATGGATGCCGAATTTACGCGCTTCATAGCTGCAGGTGGCGACTACGCCCCGCTCATGAGGGAGGGAGCCGATGATCAGCGGTTTTCCTCGTAGTGCAGGATTGTCCCGCATTTCAACGGAGGCATAAAAGGCATCCATATCAACATGAATGATGATCTGAGACATAGCTCCTCCGTTCCGAATCGTGAATTTGCCCTATTGTTGTATCAAAAAACGGACAAAATTACAAGGAAGAACAGCGGCTCGGATGGATGAAACTAAACAATCCGTGTTTTCTGAATGGCCGGGCATATGTCCCTCTCAGTTTATCCTGTTGACCTGGGAAGCGCTTTTGAATTATAATGTTAGAAAGAACTAACAAATAATCAAGTGGAGGATGCAATGAAAGAAAGATATAGCCTTGCGGAGGATGGATTTGTCGGTTACTGGCATCCGGCTAAGGGACATGAGGGAAAGGCCCTCATCGTTTTCCCTGGATCAGGTGCAGACTATGAGCTGACGCGCAAAGGAACAGAGTTTCTGGCACGCGCGGGATGGAACCGACTGCTGGTGGCGTTTGCTGGATGGGACGGGCTTCCGGAAGATCCGGTGCTGGCGCCGGTTGAGTATGCAGAAAGAGCTATTGCGGTACTTAAGCAGGCTGGATTTGAGGCGATTGGTGCCTATGGCATCTCGGCAGGCGCGAAATTTGCAATCACGGCAGCTTCCCTTCTGCCTGAAATCAGCATTGTGGTCGCAGCCTCGCCGTTTGACTACACGACGGAAGCATTTCGTGGAACAAAGGCTTTGAATGCGTCAACGTTCTCGTTCAGAGGGGAGCCGCTACCCTATGATCCGACCGTGACGCTTCACAGAAACCTGATAAGCGTTCTTGTGAGAACCGCGTTTTCCAGGAAATATGGAATGCGCCGGATGCTTCGCGGCTGCTATGAGGAGAATGTTCAGACGGAAAAGGCGCGCATCAAGGTGGAAAACATGCACGCAGACTTCCTCATGCAGTGCCCGGGATACGATGACTGCTGGCCATCCGATGAGGCGGTGCCCCGGATGGAAAGGATTATGAGAGAGGCAGAATATCCCTATCGGGTGAAGGCGACGGTGTACGAAAAGGGCAGTCATCTTTTGTGTGCTGATTTTTCCGGCAGCCAGGAATATCTGAAATCCATGAAGCGGATTCTTGAGGCGGAACATGCCGATCAGGAGGCCTGCAATCAGGCAAGAACCGACAGCATGAAGGAGGCACTGCAATTTCTTGAGGGATGGCAGGAAAAGCCAGAGGAAACAAAGAGGTAACAGAGCAAGAAGCCAGTCTTTAAAATCCAGACTGGCTTCTTTTTATGTGGCTGGAATCATGGCATGGAATGCAGGGGCTATCTTTGATGACTCTGCCGGTACTCCTTGGGAAGGACGCCGGTGACCTTTGCAAAGGTCTGGGAAAAGTAGCGGACATCGGCATAGCCTACCCGCTCACTGACCTCATAGATTTTGAGATCGGTTTTAAGGAGCAGACGCTTTGCCTCGGTCATGCGGACTCTGGTGAGATAATCCTTGTATTTGAGGCCGGTTTTCTGATGGAAGAAGGAGGAAAAGTAGGTGGGATTCATGGCGAAAATGTCGCTCATGGCATCCAGCGTCAGATCCTCTCCACAGTGTGCGGCGATGTATTCCTTCATTTTGTCGATGAGGGAATCCTCCGTCTGCTGATCCCGATGCGGCATAGAGAGCTTTATCTTGCAGGCGGCAAAGGCTTCCGGAATCTCCTGAGTGGAATGATGGAGGGTACGGTCAATCACATAGTTGAAGGGCCTGGACAGGGCCTTTTCCACCATCTCGGCACATCCTTTGGCAAGGGAACCGGCAGCGGCGTTACATTCTGCCTCGTCCTGACCGCGGACAATGGCAAGGAGGTAATCCTCCCTGAGGAAAGCGCTGCATCCGTGCTCTGCACAGTAGGCTTCGCCCTTGCTGAGTGCAGAGAAGTGCATAAGGCCTGAGGAAAGATTGCTCTGATTGCTGTCTACAGCCAGGTGGAAAGCTACCAGGAAAAAGGGACGACTGTCTGTTTCAATGGACTCCGGAACCGGCGATGATTTCTCACCGGAAAGGGACTGCATGTGGCGCTGGAAGCGCGTGTGCTCAAGCCGCGCGTGATGGGAGCTGGCAATCGCCTTGAGATCCTCGGAGAGCTTTTCCGTCTGAACAGGCTTGAGCAGATAATCCTTGGCACCCAGTGCGATGGCTTCCTGTGCATACTCAAAGCTTCGGTATCCGCTGATAAAGATGACCTGAGTGTGAAGGCCGTCACTCTTGATCAGCCGCAGCAGCTCAAGACCCGTGAGTCCCGGCATGGCAATGTCGGAAATCATGGCCTCCGGGTGTTCCCGACGTAGGCAGATCAGGGCATCGCTGCTTTTGGTGGCAGTCAGAACGGTGTCAAATCCGAGCGTCTTATAATCCAAAAGCTGCGTCAAACCACGGACGATGATGGGTTCGTCATCGACGATGAGCAGTTTCATGAATGTCCTCCTTTCCGGGAACATGTCTGGGTCTCAGATGTGCGGGTTGCTCTCTGAGGACTCCGGAGGCAGATAGGGCAGGTGCAGGACAACAGCGGTTCCGATGCCGACCTGGCTTTCAATTTCAAGACCATATGCCGGCCCGCAGGCCAGACGGATGCGGTCATGGACGTTCTTGGTGCCGATGGAACGAAGTCCGTCTTCCTTGACCTCGGGCATTTTGTCGCTCTCAAGCTGGCGGCGCAGGGCAAAAAGCTGATCCGGGTCCATGCCGCAGCCGTTGTCCATCACGGTGATCGTGAGGACGGTATCTGAGTGAGCCACACTGATGCTGATCTGTCCGCCACACTGGGGACGCAGACCGTGCTGGACGGCGTTTTCCACGATGGGCTGCAGAGTCATCTTGAGGATCGGGCAGGGGAGCAGATCCGGCGGAACACTGGTTTTGAGATCAATCTGCCCATAGCGGAGGGACACGAGAGAGATGTAGTCCTCAATGATATCCAGTTCTTTTTGCAGAGAAACGCGCTCATTGCTTTCTCCAATGACATATTGCAGCTGATGGACCAGGGAAAGAGTCATCTGAGCCGTTTCCATATCCTGATGGGCGACGGAGCTCATGCGGATGACCTCAAGCGTATTATAAAGGAAATGCGGATGGATCTGCATGCGCAGGGCATCCAGCTCTGCCTCCTTCTGACGAATGGAGGCGACATAGCTTTGCTCTATGTGGGTGCGCAGGGCGTCGGTCATATGATTGAATCCGCGGGAGAGATCGCTCATCTCATCATTGCCATCCACCGGGACATGCACATTGAGATTGCCCGACTTCACCTGGTCCATCTGGTGCAGAATTCTGCCCACGGGCATGGCCATATGCCGTGAGGACAGCCAGGTCAGAAGGAGCATGCCTGCAAGGGTCAGCATGGAGATGAAAAACAGTCGGTTTCTCAGCTGCGTGACGGGGGCCATAACCAGGGCACTGTTCAACTGACAGACAATTTGCCAGCCGCAGGTGGAAATGTCCTGAGTGATGACGGGACCGGCTGCCGGATCGGAACCCTGAAGCGTCTCACCGATTTCCTCGGCCTTGCTGGAATAGAGAATCAGGTTGTCCTGCCCGAGTACGTACAGCGTTCCGACCTCCTGCCAGTTGTAGGCCTGAAAGGCCTCACGGAAAATGGACTGGTCGATGTCAAGCAGCAGGAAGCCGAGGATCGTCTCCTTTTCCGGGAGATCGTCCAGGGAGAGCATCGCGCGGCAGAAGGTGAAGACGCTTTGACTGCCGTATACAAAATAGGAATCCAGATGAGGAGAGGAGATGACAAGGTCACGGGGATGCTGAGAGGCGTACTCTATGAGGTCCCATGAGTCATAGTCCCAGTTGGTTCGAATGGATTTTGTGGCCGGATTGCCAATGCCGTATACCGTATGGTTGACCCGGTCAATAAAGAGAACATTGCGTAACGAGGTGCTGCTTTCGGCAAGGCTCGACAGGTAGTTGTTCATGTTGTCCTTGGTATTGGTGCCGCTTTTCAGAATCTGCTCAAGGTTTGAGGATGTCCCGTTTTCAAAGGTGCGATACAGGTACATTTTCTCTGTCATGCCGGAGAGAGCGCGGAAATGCATATCCAGGCTGACGCCAGCCAGATGCAGCATATGGGTGATGCGACTTTCCGTTTCCTGACGGATGGCGGAGGACATGTTGTTGAGGGTCAGGTTTGTAACGACGATAAAGGGAATGATGCCCACCAGGATAAAGACCAGCATATACCGCCAGAACATCTTTTTTGGAAGAAAACGACCGATAAACTTCATCTGGATTCACCTCTTCTGACGAGTAACTTGGTCTTTCGGCACAGCGACTTTTGTCAGCGCTCATTATCTGGCAAACTGTTTGCTGAGCAAACACGCCGACTCCTTTGCGGGCACATTGTATTTGCTGATTTGTCAGGTATCTGTGTCGCGTCATTACGCGTATTGGCGACTTCATTGTGTATATTATAAGGGAATGAGGAAAAGATGCAAAGCAAGAGGGAGAAATTCCAAAGTTTTTCCCACAAAACACTGAAGTTTTTCTCTCACGGGAATTTTTACGAGCTGTACAGGAAGTCCGCTAATTTTAATGGGACCTAGCTTATTAATCCAGGTCCCATAGGTGGTAACTTTATGATGCAGACGATTTGGTGGAATATCGATATCGTCTGACTTGAGTAGGCTCAACGTAATAAAGACGAAACTTTGCCTGATGCTTGGTGAACCAAGTTTCAGCGGCTTGGTTTACAAAGACGGCGGACAACGCTGCGAGGGATGCGCTACCTTCTTCACACCAATGCATTCTGTCATCAACTTTCTGGCGTTCGCTTACGATAAGCTCATTGCAAAGCTCCGACGAATT
>JAFUZM010000183.1 GCA_017476605.1 Clostridia bacterium | reverse complement strand
TCGCCGTTGTCTGTCCAAGCAATGTTCTCCTCGAAGGCACCGTGATGCTGTTCCTTCCGATCCTTCTGCATTCGGATGAACCAGCCTGTCGCGCCTCGCTGCCTTTCCCAAACATTGCTTTGTCCATTGCCATAGAATTTCTTTCCTACATGCATCTCATCTATCTCGCCACAGGCGCCCAGTTTCCTTTATTCCGCAGTTTCGCCAGCATCACGCAGATCATATCCTGTGATAACACCCGTCCCTGCCCGCTTCCGTGTTCCTCTATTTTTTCATCATGATGCATTGTGTTTTGGTTCCAGGCCTTCACATCTCCCGGTCTGTTTCTGTTCTTCTGCATGTGACGCGTTTCGAGCTGCGCTGTACAGTAAGCGTAAAATAGACACCCGTTCCCAAAACTTTCAGATGCTGCTGCAAATCAGCAGTGTCCGAAAGTTTTTTTCAGTTTTTTTGAAAAAGTACTTGCATTATTTACTCGAAGTGGCATAATAGGTAGACACCTATTTTAGGAGGAAAGTTGCCATGATTGAAAGTACGAATCCTCATACGATTGCACAGTCAAAGTATGACAAGCAGCATACTGTTCGATACGGGTTGAAGCTGAATCGTGAAACCGATGCTGATGTGATTGAATGGCTCGGAAAGCAAGACTCCATGCAGGGGGCTATTAAGGACCTGATCCGCAAAGCAATTGCGGAGGAATAAGAACTGACGGGTTGATTCTTCAATAAACACATGAAGAAGGGAGGTTACCGGGATGAAACGCAAAGCAAAAACCTGGAGAGGCAATAGTCACTCAAAGATTGTCGGCAATGTGCCTGGCTCGGATCCGACGAAAGCCAAGTGGGCGAATCAGCAGCTCAGTATCTGGCCGGCACCGATCGGCGTATTCACGGTAGCCTACCTGCTCATGCTACTGATTGTCACAATGGCGGAGGTCATGAAACTCCGCAGGGAACTCCGCTTTGAAAAGAATCAGAGTGCATGGTATCTTGAACAGCTCAAACGCTATGCGCGTGAGAAATATATGGGGAAAAGTGCGCAGACCCAATACGATGGCGAACAGGTCGTTTTTGAGGAATTCTTAAACTATGGTAATGCCAACCAGAACGAAATGAATACAGAAGCCAATGAGAAACGGGACACGACCGTTGTGCCCCAACATACCCGCACTGTACATAAACGGGGCTCCAGCCTTGTCAATATACTCAAAGGTGTCTTTCCGGAAGAGATCGTTGACCATTTTCCTGAGGATATTCTCTGCCCGGAATGCCAGAATGAAAGATTTCTGATCGGTATCTCCGAAGAGCGTCGGACGTTGGTGATTGTTCCTGCAACCGTGAAAGTGCGTGTGGATCGCACCTATAGCTATGCGTGCCGGAATTGTGAGAATCATAGTACCAGTGCTCATGTTATCACGGCTCCCATGCCCAAGGCACTTATTCCTGGTGGATACGCTTCTCCCGAAGCAGTAGCATATACGGCTGTTGAGAAATTCTGGATGGGGACTCCAATTTATCGGCAGGAGAAGTATTTTCATACTATGGGAATATCCCTGTCACGGATGACGCTGAACAACTGGATATTGGAATCAGCCAAGCTGCTGCTTCCCTTTATGGATCGAGTCCACGCCCTTATGCTGGAGGAGGATGTTCTCCTGGGAGATGAGACAACCACAAAATATCCAAATCCGGAAAAGAAAGGGCCTATGAAAAACGGGTATGCATGGATGGTCTGTACCTGTCGTTTTTCTGAACATCAGCTGGTTCAGTTCCGTTTTGAATTGAATCGGAAACATGAGAACCATACCCAATATATTGAAGGTTTCAAAGGCTATTTTCAATCGGATGGTTATGAGTGCTACCATAACCTGGAAGGGATCATCTCCGTTGGGTGTATGGCGCATGCCCGGCAAAAGTTTGTGGATGCGGTGAAGGACGGCCGGCATGATACGTACCAGACATTGGGACGTGTTGTGCTCAAATACTATGACCGTATTCTGTATCTTGAGTCAACGATCTGTGATCTTGAACCGGAAAAACGCCTTGCAAAGCGGATCGAGATTGTGAAGCCTGTAACCAATGATCTGAAAATGTGGCTGGATAAGATGGAGGGAAACGTCCTTCCCAAGTCCTTGCTTGGAAAGGCGATCCAGTATTCCCTCAATCAGTGGCAGTATATGATGCACATCTTTGATGATGGAAGGTTGGACGCGACGAACAACCGCTCTGAACGCCTCATAAAGGACTACGTGATTGCAAGGAAGAACTACCTGTTCGTCCAGAATGATAAAGGAGGGAACGCTGCCAGTGTATTCTCATCGCTGATTGCGATAGCCAAGCTGAACAATCTGGATCCATACAATTACATAACGTGGCTGCTCAAAGGTGCCACATACGAAAACTTTACGGATCCGAAGGAGCTTGACAAGTACATGCCTTGGAACGCACCGGAAAGCATGAAGGTGCCTGCTCTGTTGAAAGAAACAGGCAGCACGAATGCATCGGATAAGTCTGCAGAGCAGAGTTGCGCATCGTAAGACTGCCAATCTGTTCCCTACAGACATGGAACTGCGACCAACAGTCTCCGGATATTTCCAGGGATTCCGAGGATCACTTTTCGAGAAAAATTGCCTGTCGGGTGCACTTTTTGTGCGCCTTTTTGGCGTTGCTGGGATTTTCTCTATAGCAGACGTGGATTTTCCAATTCCGGGATAGCTGTCGTCTGATTTGTTTTCAGACCTTCCAGAAGCCAAGTCAGCTGCTGCTCACTGATGGTAATAAAGGTCTGTTCTTTCCTGGGCCAATGGAACCGTCCTGTTTCCACCCGCTTATAGGTCAGGACGAAACCGGATTTTTCCCAGTAGATTGCTTTGCAGCGATCCGCACGCTTTCCGCAGAACAGGAACAAGTAGTTTCCGAAAGGATTGAGATGGAAGACATCCTGGACAATGCTGGCCAGACCATTGATTCCTGACCGCATGTCTGTATACCCAGCTTATCCTGATATCGGGATAAGCTGGGTTATGCTTAAGATTTTTTTATCCTAATCTTTTGCAAAAAGGCAGAGATTGCGGGACTCAAGGAGTAAAATAATGAGGATAAAACTATA
>JAFUZM010000182.1 GCA_017476605.1 Clostridia bacterium | reverse complement strand
TTGTATTGCCAACTAATGATTGGTCACTCCGTCTTTGCAAGATTTGTAAATTGCAAGCTCAAAAGCAAAATCGGCAAAAAACTGTCCAATTACACCTTAGGGGTCATAGAACTACCCCTTTTGACCCTGGAATCATGTATATTTCTCAAGCCTGTCGAATGCATCGTCAAGCATTGATTCGGTAATGGGATAGGGGTTGTGATCTATGTCGTGCATTTTGACTACCGTGGGGAGAATCCGCGGAATATCGCTCCAGCTGATTCCGATATCCTCCGGTGAAACCGGAAGAGAAACGGAACGGTTGAAGCGAAAAAGCGTTTCAAACATCTCCATGTTGTGATCCACCAGGAGGAGGATCAGGACACCAAAGCCGACGACTTCACCGTGCAGATGATCCTTCTCGATTTCGAATTCCGGGAATGTGGTCAATGCATAGAAAATGGCATGTGCAAGACCGGTGTTGTAGTCGATGATCCGGTCTGCGGTCAGCAGAATTGAGGCAATGCCCGTTGTGACAATGATGGAGAGGATGACCTGCTCCAGTTCCGGTGTGACGCGTTTTGCCTTATGATCCTCCATGGCGGCCTGCCCGTATTGGAGCAGCGGCTCAAGGCAGTTTCTGCTGGTATTGACGCCAAGGGCATGATAATGATTCAGCTCATCATTGCGGGAGGACATGACGGATTCGAAATACTTGGCATAGGTATCGCCAAGACCGGCCCAAAGATAGCGGGGCGGTGCAGAGGCGATAATCTCTGTATCAATAAACGTATGTATGGCCGGGGCACCTAAGAAGCAGGGACCGGCGAATGAACCATCCGGATGATAGAGAATGGAGACGGCAGTCGTGGCAGCACAGGTTGAGGCAATTGTGGGGAAGGTAAATACCGGTTTGTGCATCCTGGCACCCAGTGCTTTACCGGTATCAAGCGCCTTTCCGCCACCGACGGCAAAGATCATATCTGCGTCGAGGACAGAGAGATGTCCCGAGAGCCGCTCAATATTCTCCTCGGAGGCTTCGCCACCATAATAAAGGAAATCAAGGATTGCTATGTGGGCTTTTGCTGTAGCCGCTTCAAGCTTTTGCTGAATTGCCGCGGTGGACAGGTGACCTCCGATCACCACGGTCTTGATACCATAGGGGCGACAGATGCGCCCAATGGAGTCCAGTGCCTGCTCACCAATCGTCCATGAGGGCAGCGAAATGGAGTAATTCTGCATGGAAGCTTCCATCTTTTCCGATCCTCCTTAAACAGAATCCGGGTGGGTTTCTGAATCCTCACAGTCAAAGGAGGCGATGGCCTCCACGTGAGGATTGTACTTTACACCGATCGCCTTATGCAGAGGATGATTCAGGTAGAGCGGGAGAGAAGTTTCGTCTTTCAGAATCATCTCAATCATGACGGTCATATTTTGCTTGCGGTCCACGGTGTTCCTCAGCACCTTTACAGCAAGGATGTCCTCAGGCAATGCTGCCTGCAGAGCATGGAATGTTTCTTTGTATTCTTTTTCCGCGGCGTCATCAAAGACACCGGGCGCCAGCCGCATCATGACAATATGTCGCATGTCTACCTCCTAAAAATATCCGGATACAAAAAATCCCTGTCCGTTAAAGGACAGGGTATAACTCTGCGGTACCACCTTTATTGATCTCTCCTAAAAGGAGATCCTCTCTATCGAGACTGCTAGCACAATCCCGGCCTTTCACGCAGGCATACGGTCCGGTTACTCGAAACCTTTCACCTTTCCCTCAGTGGGCCATTTGCCGGCTCGCTTTCTGTCGGGCTTCCACCCTGGCATTGCCAGGCCCAACTCTCTGAAAGTGCGCCTTCCGGTTTGATTTCCACGTCGACGGTTTTCTGTTCAATTGCCAGTATTATAATGGACTTTTATTTTGCTGTCAATACACAAAAATCGGGAATTGCAATTTTCGCCATTACGCATGAATAATTATTCATGGATAGCATCTGCTGATAGGGAAAATGAGTAAAGCCCTTTTAACAGGTTAGCCAGAAGCCTTGTTCAGCGACAAAAACATCTCTATGCAAAGAGGTGCCTTTGCTGCTGTTTATGCATAAAAAACCGGAGTGCCATATAGAATACAGCACTCCGCACACATTCCGGGGAGGGGATGTGCAGGCTTAGTGTAACAATGTTTTCCTCGATTTCAAACTGACAAAACTTTTCTTTTTTCGAGGTTTTGAACACAAAAAAGATGGAAACCGAAAAATGTTTGAAACGAGAAAAAGGAATGGTTTAAATGCGGATATTCCATAGTTACATGAGGGAAGTCAGAGGCGTCAGATCAATTCCCTGCGTGTCCTTCATGGCTTCATAGAGAGCGGCAGCAACTACCGGAATGCCGTTTGGAACATCGCTCTCAATATTGAGAGGAAGAACTGGATCATGGAGAGAAAGACGAAGCAGGAACCAGGCACTATCCGGCTGAGAGATGTCAAAGCTGACCCGAATGCCCTCATAGTTCTCCGGCGCCACATGCCAGCTTTCATTTGCGTTTGCATAGGCAGAGATGGCATCAATGACCTGCTGTCCCTTCGTGCGGAAATCCGCATCCGGGATTTTGAAGCGAACCTCAACGCTCTCTGCAGGATCCTTAAGATCGGCAATCAGATCCGAGAGGTTCCGGTTTTCTTTTCTAAGCACAATTGCTTCGCGCAGGAGGCGGGCGATTAAGTACATACCGTCATCAAGGAAATAGTTTTCCTTGAGAGCCGCGTGGCCGCTGGTTTCGATCGCTAGTGGGGCAAATACGCCGGAAGAGCAGAGGTCACGGGCCTTGTCGATGACGTTCCGATAGCCCCGCTTGAACCGCAGATGATGTCCGCCATGAGCGGAGATAAACGCGGTCAGCCCGGTAGAGGTCACGCTGTCGGTGACGATGGTTGCCCCCTGATTTTCTTTGAGGATGATGGCGGAAATCAGGGCAATCAGGCGGTTCCGGTTGATTTCGCGGCCTTCCTGGTCCACAATTGCGGCACGGTCACAGTCTGTATCAAAGATGATTCCAAGGTCTGCCTTGTTGGAAAGAACGGCCTTTTGCAGACTCTGCATGGCTTCCTCATTCTCCGGATTCGGAATATGATTCGGGAAATGACCATCTGGATCCAGGAACTGGCTGCCCTCTGTGTTGGCGCCAAGACTGCTCAGCAGCTTCTCAAAGAATCCGCCGGACCCGTTTCCTGCATCCACGATGATATGAAGCCCTGCAAAGGGGAGGGAGGCATGATCCTTTGCATCCGGAGAAATCACGTGCCGCAAAAGGTCACTGTAGGACGCCAGATAGTTTTCCTGACGTTGGATGGAGCCGTTTTCCCGCTCAAAGGTGCCGTCCTCAGCAGCAATGCTGAGAATTTCGCGCAGGGTTGCAGTGTTGATGCCGCCATCCGGAAGGAAGAATTTGTATCCGTTCCGCTCCCAGGGGAGGTGGGAGGCGGTTACCATAACGGCAGCATCACCGCCGGGCTTTCCTACCAGGGACATATACATGGCCGGCGTGGTGCAAAGACCGAAGGTAAGGACGCTGACACCGACGCTGCAAAGGCCATCTGCCATGGCACGCTCCAGTGCGGGACTGCTGAGCCTTGGGTCATGGCCGACATTGACTCTGGGGCATTCAATCCCCTTGCGGTGGAGATACTCACCCAGTGCCTGACCGATACGATATCCGACGCTTTCGGTTAATCCGGCATCCGGACCGATGGCGGTTCCGCGGACATCGGATCCGCTAATCAGTGAAAAAAAGTCCATATGACTGTTCCTCCTCTGCAGGTACATTCGATTTTGTTAATTTGCCAAGCTAATTTGTCAAGTACCTGCTTCCTGACAAAACCATCGCGTACGCGATGGGCATATCTCCTCTTCAGTTACACGTATGTTTGTCGATTTGCGGGGCAATTCACTCAGGCAGCAGCTTCCGTGATCGAAGCACTGCAACGCTACACAAAGGACAAGGCTGCTGTGTATCTGTGCGGTGATCCTGTCCCGGAATATAAGGCGTTATACGCGAGAATGGGATGGATTCGGGAATCAGAGTACGCTCCGGATCGCGTTAAGGAGATCCTCGTAACGCTCAAAGGCAAGGAGGTCCGGATTGTCCTGCTTAATCTTTTCAGTGGTACGGAACAGGAATCCTGCCTTGCTTTCCCGGATCATCTCAAGATCGTTGAAGCTGTCACCGGAGGCGATGGTTTCATATCCGACGCTCTTGAGTGCCTTGACGGTGGTTAACTTGGAATGTGGCACACGAATCTTGTATCCGATGATTTCGCCGCTGGGTGCAACCGTGAGCTCGTTACAGAGAATGGTCGGCCATCCCAGCTTTTCCATGAGCGGGGAGGCAAACTGCGTAAAGGTATCACTCAGGATCAGAACCTGCGTTTCTGAGCGCAGCTGGTCGAGGAATGCCTTTGCACCTTCCATGGGCTCAATGGTGGAAATGGTTCTCTGAATATCCGTAAGGCCCAGATGATGCTCGCGCAGAAGGTCAATCCGGTAATGCATCAGCTTGTCGTAATCGGGCTCGTCACGGGTGGTGCGGCGAAATTCGGGGATTCCTGTGGCTTCAGAAAAGGCAATCCAGATTTCCGGGACAAGAACCCCCTCAAGGTCAAGACATACAATATTCATATCAATCATGCAGGCAGTGCCTGCGCCTCCTTTCAGACATTAACGATGGCATTGGCTGTAAAACGTGGGTATTATACCACAGAGCGTTTTCTGAAAGAAGAGAGAACCTGCGCCAAAACGGAAAATGTTGTTAAAAATGAAATCCTGACATTGTTTCCTGCCAAATACTTATGCTATACTTTGGGCTCGAAGTGCAATACATGACAGCTTCACGTGAACGAATGCTTCGACTTTTGAAAGCTTCAAATACGACTGAAAGAAACCGAATCATCACGTAACAATGGCCTGATCAGAAAGCAGGTATTTGGCAAATGGGAAAACTCAGATGTGCCTGAAAAGGGATATGCCCATCGCGTATGCGATGGAGCGGCCACGAAACAGGTACTTGACAAATCGGCTTGGCAAATGGGCAAACTCAGATGTGCCTGAAAAGGAGTAAAAATGGAACAAAGCAAGAAGAAAGATAAATCCAACTTTGCATATGTGCTCTTGCTGTGTATATGCGGTGTTGTTATCAATTTTTTGGGCGTGAGGATTGCACTGCAATTTGACCTCCCGCTGTTTCTTGACTGTATCGGGACGATCCTTTCCGCTGTCCTTGGTGAATATCTCCCGGGCATCATTGTTGGATTTATCACCAATCTGATCAATGGAATCTTTGATTACACAACGGCGTATTACGGATCAATCAGCGTACTGATGGCCATTGCGGCCGCCTATTTTTCGGAGAAGAAAGCCTACCGGATGCCGGCAATGATCCGCCCGATACTCGTGTTTACCCTGATTGGCGGAGGACTTGGCAGCGTTCTTACGTGGTTCCTGTTTGGCGGTGGAATCGGGGATGGAATTTCTGCACAGATGGCAACGTCGTTTTATGAAAGTGGCAAACTTGGCATGTTCACCGCTCAGCTTTCAGCGGATCTGATCATTGATCTGCTTGACAAGACGGTGACTACGGTGATCGTTGCCGTTGTCCTTCGGATACTGCCAGAGGATTTAAAAGAAAAGTTTGAATTTCCAAGGGACACTCTTCCCGCCGATAATGAAGATGAACGGAAGAACTGTCGCAATTCGCTGAGGCTTAAGATCCTTGTCCTGATCTCCGCCGTGGTGATCGTCATCGCGACGGTGGTGACCTCCATCAGTCTTTCCCTGTTTCATAACGGGATGATTGAGGAAGAAACGCGGATGACCATGGGGGTGGCACATACCGCGCGTTCGTTTATTGATCCCAGCCGGGTTGACCTTTATCTGACAGAGGGACGGGCACTTGAAGATTATGCGGGAATCAGCGAGCACCTGGCCAGCGTTGCCGACAGCTCAGAGGACATCTCCTATGTGTACGTTTACCGGATTCTTGAGGACGGGTGTCATGTCGTTTTCGATCCGGATACATTGGCGGGGCCGGGAAGTGATCCGGGGACGATTATTCCCTTTGATCAGGCCTTTATGCCCTATGTTGATGCACTTCTGCAAGGGAAGAACATTGATCCCATCGTATCCAATGAAAGCTATGGCTGGCTCCTGACCGTTTACCTGCCGGTCACAGATGAAAACGGGGTGTGCCAGTGCTATGTGGGTGTTGACATGTCCATGCAGCGGCTTTTCAAAAACGAGATGATCTTCCTTGCACGAGTGATTTCCCTCTTCTTTGGATTCTTCATCATCGTTATGGCCGTGGGTGTTGTGCTTGCGGAACATGGGGTGATCCGGCCCATCAATGCCATGGCCAAGGCAACCTCTGCGTTTGTCTCAGACAGTGAAGCTGCAAGAGCGGACAGCCTTGCAAAGATTGGTGAACTGAAGATTTCAACCGGAGATGAGATCGAGAATCTGTATCATGCGATCGTGAGTACGACGGGGGAGGTTGTCTCCTACATAGAAAGTACGAACGAACAGAATGAACGCATCCAGCATCTGCAAAATGGCCTGATTCTTGTCCTGGCCGACCTTGTGGAGAGCCGGGATAAATGCACAGGCAACCACGTCAAGAATACCGCTTCCTATGTACGGATTATCATGGAACGGATGCTTGAAACGGGTCGACATAAAGAGGTCATCAATCAGAACTTTATCGACGAGGTGGTCAATGCCGCACCGCTGCATGATGTAGGAAAGATTCATATTCCGGATCATATTCTGAACAAAGCAGGACGCCTGGATGAGATAGAGTATGCGGAAATGAAGACGCATGCAAAGGTTGGAGGCGAGATCATTGACCGGGTAATGGAGATGGTGGACGATGATACAGGGTATCTGAATGAGGCACACAATCTCACACAGTATCACCACGAGCGCTGGGATGGAAAGGGCTATCCGGATGGACTTGCCGGGGATGAAATCCCGCTCTCTGCCCGTATCATGGCTGTGGCGGATGTGTTTGATGCACTTGTGTCAAAGCGGAGTTACAAAGAGGGCATGCCCTTTGATAAGGCTATCTCGATCATAAAGGAAGGTGCAGGAACACAGTTTGACCCGGTGGTGGTTGAAACGTTCCTCGAGTGCCAGAATCAGGTTCGCAAGGTGGCGGAGGAAGCCAACATTAAGAACAGTAAGGATTACTAAAAAATCGCCGGCAATTTGCCGGCGATTTTTCTTATTCTTTGACAGCCTCTGTCTTTCCCCAAAAGTGTGCGGTAAAAACATCCTTTTCCACGGGCTTTGAATAATAGTATCCCTGAATGGTTCCAACGTTGAAGTTGGTGAGCAAATCCCGCATCTCCTTTGTTTCAATTCCCTCTGCACAGATATCGGAACCAAAGACGGCGGCAAGAGCCGCGGTTTGTTCAATGAGATGCTGGGATTGACGGTCATGGAGCATGTCCTTCGTAAACTGACGGTCAATCTTTACTGTATCCATCTGAATTTCCTTGAGCACGCCAAGGGAGGAAAAACCGGTTCCGAAATCGTCGAGAGCAAAGCGAATGCCTCGACTGCGCAAAACAGAAATGATGCTTTTAAGAAGATTGATATCACCGAGGCGGCAGCGCTCGGTAATCTCAAGACAAAGGTTTTGAGGCTCGTACTGACATTCCTCCATGATCCTGAGGACGTCATCTGCAAATCCCTTTTTCTCCATTTGAGAATATGACAGATTGATATTCATGACAAAGGACGGACTGTGCTGTACGAATTCATGGCCATCGGTCATCGCCTGCCTCAGAATCCAGTTTCCCAGAATATCATACAGGGGATCCCGTTCAATGATCTCAATGAATTCATCCGGATAAACGGTTCCGAATTCCGGACTTTTCCAGCGAAGCAGTGCTTCTGCACCGTGCAGCTTTTCATCTACACAGTTCATGATGGGCTGGTAGCAGAGGAAAAAACCCTCGCAGTCATTGAGAATGCTGTTTCGGATGGCATTCAGCTTTCTGAGACGCAGGCTGATGTCAAAGTGTTTGTTTGCATTGAAAACGGAAAGCCCGCTGTCTCCGTGCATCTTTGACTGATTGTATACGGCACGCAGACAGGTGTATATGAGCTTGCCGTTCAGGTCTGTGGTGGTTTCCACAGGAATCATACCGGCACTGAAGGTCAGGGAGACCAGAATGCCATCGACCATGAGCCCGGCTTTAAAACGCTCGACGAGCTGGGCATGGCCACGTTCAAGGCGTTCGGTGCTGGCGATCGTGGTCAAATAGGCAAACCGTGCACCGTCCATGCGATAGATGGTGCCAAATGTCCCGGCGGCTTCCAGCAGGACTTTCGCGATTTCCTGGAAGACACGATTGCCGAAAGAATAGCCATAGAGTTCATTGATTTCGCTGAAATGATTGACGCCAAACATAAAGGCACGGAAGGGCAGGCCGGCTTGAATCATTCCGTTCAGATCTTCAAAGAATCCATACAGATTGCGCAGGCCGGTGTCCGGATCCACGTTGCTGTGAATGCCATGGTTTGTAATGAGTCCGCAGAAGAACAGGGGCGTGCTGTCTGAATCCTTGAGCACATATCCCTTGCTTTCCAGCATGACATAGGATCCATCCCTGGTTTTTACGCGATAGGACATATCGTGGATGTTGATATCTCCGGCAATGACCGCTGCGTTCGTACGAACGAAAAGCGCCCGGTCATCCGGATGGACAATGGTTTCCCATAGCTCATAGACTTTGTAGACAACGTCTGAGGGGAGAGCAAATGTATCAACAGCAGCCTTTGACCATTTTGAGTAATCGGTTCTGAGGTCGCAGACATAAACATAGCTTCCATTGGCAACTCCCTCCAGTGTATCAAAAAGCCAGGTCATAATCTGTGTATTGCTGAATGGTTCATTAGACATCTGTAGATTCCTCGCTTTTTTATAGTGGATGTATCAATAGAGAAAAGGGAGCATCTTTATTATATTTGAGAAAGGACAAAATAGCAACAAAGAAAGCATTTTTCTGTAAACTTTAATAAGAAGTGATGTCTTTTTTGTGTTCCTGTCCACATCTTTGCCGGGTTACATACAGGGCCTTGATCCGGGCAGTCTACTGTTTCAAACACGACGGGTATCCCATGATATGTCACGGGAAGACGTATCATCTCCATTGAGCGAGACCGGAACTGTTTTTCAAATTCCACTCAGGAAGAGATAAAGAGCGTATTCTGAGCAGAAAACGCTTTTGCAGGATTAAAGATGGAGAACGTCAAACAGAAACATTGTTTCCCTTTGGGATTTCATGGTACAATAACAGACGATGAATGGTTGTCTGTTATTTTTTATATGGAGAGAAACATATGGGTATATATTTAAATCCTGGCAATGAGACTTTCGCACAGATGTCATCCGATCCGTATTATGTGGACAAGACCGGGATGCTTGCGGTTTTGAATGATTTCATCGATAAAGGGAATAAGTATATCTGCATTTCCCGTCCGCGCCGATTTGGAAAAACAGTGACGGGAAATATGATCAGCGCATATTACTCCAAGAAATGTGACTCTTCACAGCTGTTTTCGAGATTGAAGATTTCCTCTGGTCCCGGATACGAGGAAAAGAGGAATAAATATAATGTAATTAAGATAGACATGAACAGTGAGTACCAGGGCGCTGTTATAAAGGAGAAGTTGATTTCACGCCTGACGATGAAAATAAAAAGGGAACTCAGCAGAGAGTTCCCGAATGTGAAACTGACAGAGGAAGACTCACTGGCAGAGAGCCTTGTTGAGATTTATGCTGTAACCGGTGAAACATTCATCATCCTCATCGACGAGTATGATGTGATGGTGCGTGAAAAGGTAGAAGAGAAACTCTTCTTGGAATATCTTAGCTTTCTTAACGGGCTGTTTAAGAGCGACACACTACGTCCGGCAATATCCTTAGCCTATCTGACCGGAATCCTGCCGGTAGTGCGTGATAAAATACAGTCAAAGCTGAATAATTTCGAAGAATACACGATGCTTGATGCGCTGGAACTTACAGAGTATGTCGGTTTTACATCGGAAGAAGTGAAGACCTTGTGCGCTAAGCATGGGGTGGAGTATCAGGAATGTAAAAACTGGTATGATGGCTATCACCAGAACGGATATGAGATATACAACCCGCAGTCGGTGGTAAAACTGGTCAGTACTAAAAAGTATAGAAACTATTGGGGAATGACCTCGTCCTATCAGGTGATCGCAGATAGGATCAAGGCAAATTTCAAAGGGATCAAGGACGATATTATCAAGATGCTCTCTGGTGAGAGCGTGGATGTGAATGTAACAAGATACATCAATACAATGGATTCCTTTGTTGACAAGGCAGATGTGTTTACATACCTGATTCATTTGGGATATCTTGCGTTCAATATAGAAGACGGGACATGCCGTATTCCAAACAGAGAAATCCGTACAGAATGGGTCAATGCGATCTCAGCCAACAGTGAATATGAAGTCACAAACCACATCATTGAATCCTCAAAAGAACTGCTCAAAGAAACGCTGGCTGGAAATGAGAATGCGGTCGCGCAGGCGCTTGATGCCAGTCACATCCATGTGACAAGCAACCGCAGCTATAACAACGAGGATGCCCTGGCGAGTGCAATCTACTTAGCCTATCTCTATGCTTTGAATGAGTATACCGCAATAAAAGAGGTTACTGCCGGAAAAGGCTTTGCGGATGTCGTCTATATTCCACTAGACGCCTCGAAAACGGCATTGGTCATTGAGTTGAAGCGCAATGATTCAGCAGAAAGTGGAATCGAACAGATCAAATCAAAGCGGTATTTTGATTGTCTGTCACAGTATAAAGGAAATCTGCTTCTTGTTGGCATTAACTACGATGAACAAACCAAAACCCATGAGGCGAAGATTGAGAAATATAGAAAGTAGAACCTGCTGCATCTTGCAAATCAACACGATCCAGACATGAATGCATAGAAGTATGTTCTTTGGACAAATAGTATTTTTCAAACTGCATATTCAAAAAGGTCTATTCGGATTACTGGCCAGAGGGAATCTCATAGTGCTGGCGGAGGCCCAGTCAACATGGAGTGTAAATATCATATTCCGTTTGGCGGACTACTATTATGATTCTGCTATGAGTTATCTGGTGATGAAGAATGCGGATTTGTACAGCTCTGTTAAGGTTGACATTCCTGATGTTGAGACATTTGTGATCCGTTCTGGCAAGAAAAAGGTTGGCAATGACATCCTTTCTCTGAATCAGGAATTCTTCGGAGGGAATCCCGCCAAGCCAGAATTCAAAGCGAATATTATACACGGTGACTATAAAGGCGGCATTATTGAAGAGTATTTGGGCTTTTGTCGTATCTGGGATGATAATGTTCTGAAAGCGAAAACGCCGGAACAGAAGCAGGAAGCTGTGGTCATGACGATAGACTTGTGTATTCAAAGAGGATACCCTGCTGAATATCTTCAAGGACATAGAGCGGAGGTAGAAAAGATAATGATGACAATGCTGAGTCCTGAGTCCTGAGTATGTGAAGATGGCATCAGAGAGGACTGAGAGGATTAGGGCATCAATCAGTACATTGAGATTTGTAAAGATGCCAGAAACGCAAATAAAAGAAACGATCATGAAACAATATGATCTCACACCAACTTATGCCCAGAATTTCCTGGATGATGACTATGATCCAGATGATTCAAGACCATGGGCACTGTGATGATGAACACAGGCTTAAAACCATCAAAATCATAGCAAGAAGGTTCAGCTATGCGAAAATCGGACGCACTTGATCGCATTCCCCGAGCTGACTGCGCCCTTTTTGTGCCTTGCGTCAGCAAGACGATCTGTGATGGATAACCGCAGGATTCTGACGAGGTAAGTATACTTCGTCAGGTTCAGCTTTTTATGTAGATTACGGCGCGGTGATGGCTATCATCAAACATAAAATGAGAAACGTTTGAAAGATGAAAAGGATTATGACGAAACGGATGAAATGACATCTTTCATCTTCATTAGCGCGTCAGCCAGGGTTTCGTATTGCTTTTGAAGTTTATCCAATTTATCTGACAATTCCTTTATCGTCTGAAGCTGTGATTCATGATCTTCAGAATATGTATTCGATTGTTGTTGAGATGATGAATCTTTTCTCGAATGGCGTGTTTCTTTCTTTTTTATGATTTCACCCGTTTCCGGCGAAACTCTCCCGAGATAAGTCCTATGCTGACGAGCCTTTTTAGTAACAGGATCCCTATAACTTTCAACCTTATATGCGTATACAGAGTTGTTGTTCTTATTCTTGATATGAACGATAAACGACATATGCATCCACCTCTTAAACTGTGTTAGCAATAGTATACACTGTGTAAAATATGTATGCAATATAAAGGCTTCAGTTGAGAGTATAGTTTTAATTGCTGGGAATGTGCTGATGATTTGAAACAGAAACAGGGCTTGTACTGCTTTTTCGTATTGCTCTGGTGAAAAGGCTGAGCGTTCTGCAACAAGGAAGCAGAACGAGAACATTCGGGAGCACGTCTTCAGACTGTAAACACAGTCAGTCTCTGTTACGTGACGGCATCATGACGGACAGGTACATTGCGGACCTGCGGACTGATGGTTACGATTCCCTCATCCATTGCATACAAAATGAGGTTGGATCTGAGGAAGGTATTTACCTTGTAAGATATCTCTCAAAAGTTCTGTACATAGAGTATTATATTGCAAGCTTTTTTACCCATACGACACGCATAACTTTGAATGACTCCGGGATACATTCCCCGCTCCTTGGAGCGTAATGCCTCGGAGGGGGCGGCGGTGTCATTGAACTGCTGAAACTATAGATACCACATAGAAATTTAAAAATGAAAAGTGCGAGATGGTACCGCCACTTAAGGCTAATACCCCTTCCGCGTAAGTGGAGCAAGAGCCCAGTGGACTTTTGAGCCTTGGCATGGGGAAGCTTATTCAAATGGATAAGCAGGAGCGGCGGTTTGTGAAGAGAATATACACCACTGTAGAGCGATTCAGATACTGTCGGATGAATCAGAGCATTAGGTGCCTGCGGATCATTCTGACAGACTTGGTTTGTGATGCAGGATGTCAGGAAGGGAGACAGAGAGTAACGTGAAGGGAAAGCACAGGATTATTCTTGAGACTGCACGTGTGAAATATGATTTTACGATCAGAAGAAACATTACGGTAATCCTGGGAGATAGTGCGACAGGAAAAACGACGTTAATAAATTATCTGAATCTCTATGCGCAGAATGGAGTGGGAAGCGGTGTAAAGCTTCAATCGGACGTCCCTTGCTTTGTTTTTTCTGGTGCGCAGATGTACTGGCGGCCTGTCCTGGAAAGTGTAAAAGGAAGCATCATCTTTATTGATGAAGAGTATACTTTTGTGTTTTCCACTGACTTTGCAGACCTTGTAAGAAATTCAGATAATTATTTCGTTTTGATCACCAGAGAACCGTTATACAATCTTCCTTATAGCACAAAAGAAGTTTTCGGGATCAGAACAAGCGGAAAGTATCAGTTTCCTGAAAAGGTTTACCATGAGTTCTATCCGGTTTATTCAGAAGCAGTTCCAGAAACTGCAGCCGGCAAAAAGGTTCTGATCATCGAAGACACTGGCTCAGGATTTGAATTCTTCAGCAAAACACTGGAGACAACGAAATGCATCGCTGCAGGTGGAAATGGAAAGATTGTATCCTGTCTTGAGCAGACAGAGCCAGATTCTGATGTGACCGTTATTGCGGATGGGGCGGCTTACGGACCGTATATGGAGAATCTGCTGAGCATATGCAGAGCCCGGGGTAAGGTCGGAATTTATCTCCCTGAGTCTTTTGAATGGATGATCCTCAAGTCCGGCGTACTGCGAAATGAAGGAATATCAACAGTTTTAGAGACTCCTGAAGAGTATATTGATACTCTGTCATATTTTAGTTGGGAACAGTTCTTCACGACATTGCTGATAAAAATCACCGCAGAAAACCGGTGGACGCAGTATTCAAAAAGTCATATTCCAAAAGTCTTCCTGACAGAGCGAAATCAGAAACTGATTCTGGCGTCAATTCCAGAAGAAATCAGAAGGATGATGGAATAGGAGGGAAAGAAAAATGCTGCATATCATCTTTGGAGATGTGGAAAATGTGAACCACGGACCGAGCTGGTTCAAGACAAACTATTCACCGGAATGGCTTAAGGATCCGTTTGTTCAGGAGATGATTCTTGATGTTGACAAATCGAGATATTTGGGCGGACTGGTGATTGAAAGCCCAGTATTAGGCCCGATCCCCCCGGAATACCTTTCGGGAGGAATAATGACACTGATTATGATTTATGAGAAGCCGGATCTTGTCTTTAACGCGACCAGCTGCGGAGGAAACTGTGCCAAGTGGCTTCTGGAAATTGGAAGAAGAAAGGACGTAACAGTAAACCTTAGATATTTAATGCAGTTCGAGGATTCAGACCAGCTGGAAGTATACGTGGAGAATGAAAATAGAATCATTCGAGGATATAAGGATTATGTTCATACGGCGATCAAGTACGTCTGATAAAAACCTGAGCATTGCTTGTAAGATTGAAAGGATAAGAGACTGCTGAAGTTTATCCCAAACTATCCGATAAACCTGGATAAGGCGACACCATGCCGTTTTCAGAGGTGCCGGTGGAGAAAGGGGATGGTTTGCCTTAGAAGACCGCTCGACAATGCTTTCAAGACGAAATCGTCCTTGAAAATGGGCACCATGTATGGACTTCTGCCGCATCTGGGATGAGCATGTGCTGAAAGCGAAAACACTGGAGCAGAAAGCAGTAGCTGTTACGATAGACTTGTGTATCCAAAGAGGCTACCTTGCCGAATATCTTCAAGAACACAGACCGGAGGTGGAGAAAATCATGATGACAATGTTCAGCCCGGAATATGTGAAGATGGCGTCTGAGAGGACGGAGAAGATTAAAGAGGATATCAGCGCCTACAGGTTTATCAATGTGCCCGAGGCGCAGATAAAGGATGCTATCATCCGTCGCTACGACCTTACCCCAACTTATGCCCAGAACTTTCTGGACGATGATTCTGACCCGGATGATTCCAGACCGTGGGCGCTGTGACGATGAACACAGTAAAAACATCAGAAATTATTTACAGAAGGGGCTTGACAGCCATGCGGAATACTCCTACGCTCCTTAGAGCAGAACAGAGCAGAGCAGGCTAACTGCGCCCTTTTTGCGTCCT
>JAFUZM010000181.1 GCA_017476605.1 Clostridia bacterium | reverse complement strand
TCCTACGGTCAGTCCCTTGCGGGTGGAACCCAACGTGCCGATACTGGCTGCTGGCTAGGCTTTACCAGGCGGGTCATGTCTCCCGCTGTTTATCGTGAACCGAACTGGCGCACTCATATCTTGCCTCTGAGAAAGTAGCTGCTTTCACACCCGCAAAGCTCAAAGAGATCATCGGCCATTTCCCTTGTTCAGCCTGAAGTTCCGGATCTTTCCAAACGCTCAGGCCTTCAAATAAATCGCTCCGGTTCTCATACTTGTTGGAGAAAAAGCAATTCAGCATGGACATGTTCAGGGTTTTTCCAAAGCGCCGAGGACGGTTAATCACAGTAACCTCATCTGCGTTCTTCCACCACAAACTGATCAGTTCTGTTTTATCAATATAAAACCTGTTATCAACAATCACACTTTCAAAGTCTTGAATACCCGTTGCGATCTCTTTCTTCATGATTCGGCTTTCTCCTTCCGCCAGATCTTTTACTCAAGTTTACCACAGAACTGACAGAAAGGCAAAAATAATATGCCTGTTTACAAACTTCGCAGATACCGGAATTTTAATATTCTCTAGGTCACTCCTCTGGAGGATGAGAGAATAATGAATCCGTAAGCACCCGTGAAAGATAACAATGTCTGACGGTCAGATGGTGCGCCGTATGCCGTGAAAGTGGCACGTACGGTGTGGGCCAAGGGAAAGGGCGGAGATAACTTCAAAGTCCTGACCTATTGGTATGTATATGCCTTGTTCGGTAAAGGCATATGGCAGATATCTTTGTCCGCCCCAACTTGAGGTGAAATTTTTGCACCTCAAGATTTCATCGAACTCTGATTTCATCAGCCTGAACATAAACTCATCGCCTTCAAACTTTGCGGCATTGTTTTTGACCTGTCAATTGAAGTTCTTTGTCTCATATCCTTAGATTTCAGCAAGCTCGAAATCCAGCATAACCTTCACACCACGAACTTCATAGATTTTATCACGAATGGTGCGTTCATCCACAATTGCAATCTCAGTGGTAGTGGACTGACCTTCTGTCGTCTTTTTCTCTGTAGCCATTTATCGCCGCCTCCTTTCCAGCCCGCCTCCCGGCAAGGCATAAAACTCCAGTTACCATTATAATGCAAGACCCCTTGTTTTTCAGCGTATTCTTTGTTTCCGAACCTCGGAAAATCTATGACTGGTAGGCCGGAAGCACGACCACACTTTAAAACGCCATAGGATTCTCTTGTTTTTTCCGTTTCATATCTCCCAGAAATACCTCGTCCCTACACCTCACTACACAATGAAGCACTGTTTCTCTCTCGCTTTTCCCATTCTGGCAATTTTCCAGTGCAGGAATATTTGTGCTGTGTAAAGCGTCTTTATAATGAAGCAACACCCGATAACCAATTCATCAGATAACCTTTTTGATTTGTCTTTCCTGAAAAGGAAATTTGATCACCGCAAACCATCTTTCTAAAACGAAAGGAGACTTTTCCCTATGAAACAAAGTATTGTTCTCATTGCTATGATCCTTGTCTTTATACTGACCGGCACAGCATTCGCTGATACGATTCAGGCAAAACCCGTCACACTCTCCATGGATCGTCTGGAAGGCCATATGATCCGGACGGATCTTGAGTACAAAGAAGGAGACAAAATGCGCATGACACTGTATGTGCCCGAACGGTTTGACGCAGCTGCCATCCTGTCCGCAAAGGTTGGAGATGTCATCGTAACGGATGGGGAAGAGATTGTCGTCAAATCCGTTGAAGCGGATGGACCGGATCTTCTTTTCAATAAAGGAACGGAAAACGAAATGCTCTTCTGCGACGCCGGATTCGATGAGTTTGAACATGTCGAGGAAAATGATTTTGTTCCCTGGATCAGGCTCGGGACGATGGAGCAGGAAATCCTTGACTACTATCCGATATTGGATGGTATTGATCCCATTTCAGGCGAGATTCTGGAGGAGTATCGTGTTTATCGCGGAGACCGTCTGAAAGAGCTGCTTCAGAATCCTGATGCAGTTGGCTTTGATTGCAAGAACGTCGATGTCGTTTATGATCATTCGAACCAGCCTGTGTTGATTCTTCGGTATTATTCACCAGCTCAGTAATGGAAGCTTGCCGTCCGGCAGCTGTGAGCAGAAGTCTGAAAGAAAAGAGTCCGAACCATTTGATCCGGACTCTTTCTTGATTTCCCGATATCTTTCCGGAAACCGGCATTCGGCATTCAAAGTCCCGGAAAGATATCGGGAATACTCTGCATTTGGAATTTGCCATCGGTTTTGCCTATGGAGCAGGATAGATTATTCGCATATCTCAACATCTACTAAATCTATTGACTTAACGGATTTTGGATGTTAGTATTTGCGACGTCGCCCGGAAACCTCCCTCCCCGCGGCAAAGAAGCAGCACAGTCCGCTTTGGGAAAGACACAGATGGTTTTATCCGCAACCTGGACTGTCTGAAAGGAGTAACCCAACCATGTACAGAAAAAACGGCGGAAGCCGGGACCGAATGTAAGCCTTGTTTCTCAAGCAGTTTCACATTCACATAAGAAATAAGGAGACATTCCACTATGAAAAAGATCATTCTTGCCGTTCTGGCTCTTACACTGGTTCTCGCAATTGCCGCAACCGCAGGCGCTGAATCCGAGAAAGTCCTCCACTGGTTCATCAATGGTGAGGTCACCACGATGGACACCACCAAAGTCTATGACACCGTTTCCGGTGAAGCCGTTTTCCTCTTTGCCGATCCGCTGTATCGTCTTGACCAGAATGCCGATCCTCAGCCGAACCTGGCAGTCGCACTGCCGGAGATCTCCGAGGATGGAACCGTTTACACCATCACCATCCGCGACAACGCCAAATACTCAAATGGCGATCCGGTAAAGGCAGAGGACATCGTGTATGCGATTCAGCGCGTCTTTGATCCTGCCGTGGGTTCCCAGAACTCAAGCGTGACCAGCATTAAGAACTGCCTGGCTGTCCGCAGTGGTGAGCTGCCGCTCGAAGAGCTTGGCATCCGCGCTCTCAGCGATACCGTCGTTGAAATCACCCTGGAGTCCGCTGATCCATACTTTACAAAGAAACTGGCGGATACCTCCTATTCCCCGGTTTCCCGCACCTTTGCCGAGGCACAGGGCGACAAATACGCCCTCACGGCAGATGCCCTTCTGACCTCCGGTCCCTTCGTTCTGAGTGGCTGGACCGGCACCGAGATCAGCTGGAGCTATAAGAAGAATCCTTATTACTGGGATGCCGAGAACATCTATTTCGATGAAATCAACTATCAGGTCATCAAGGACCAGAACACGGCGCTCAACCTGTATGAGGCCGGACAGCTGGACGGCGTCAATGTGGACAGCGACTTCATCCCGCTCTATGAGGGACAGCCGGATCTCATCAAGATCAACACGCTGCGCATGACCAACCTTGAGCTCAACATCAATCAGCAGCAGGGAGACGGCAGCTATACCCCGCATCCGATTCTCAGCAATGCCAATATCCGCAAGGCTCTGTTCCTTGCCATCAACCGTGAAGAGCTGTGCACCGATGTTCTGAACGGCGCGGCAGCACCGGCCGTCGGTGTCATCCCGAATGGCATCGCTTCCTCTCCGGACGGAAAGAGCGTCGCCGAGTCCTTTGGCAATCTGGTTTCCTTCAATAAGGAAGAGGCACAGGCTGCCTTTGCAAAGGGACTTGAAGAGCTGGGCGTTGACTCCGTTGCTCTCCGTCTCGTCACCTCTGATACCGATGAATCCATTAAGATCGGCACCTATCTCCAGAGTGCACTTCAGGAGAATCTGCCGGGCCTGACCATCAATCTGGCCAATGTTCCCTCCTCCGTCCGTTTCGCCGAAATGATGGGCTATAACTTTGATCTGGCTCTCGGCGGCTGGACCGGTGACTATGATCCCACCTCCTATCCGAATCAGTTCGAAACCAACTATGAGCACAACCACGCCAAGTGGGTCAGCGAGGAGCTGAGTGGACTCATCAGCAAGCTGAACAACGAGGACGGCAACGACTTCGAAGCGCGCTGGGAGCATCTCAGAGAAGCCAACCAGTATCTGATTGACAACTATGTTGTTATCCCGCTTGAGCAGGCCGTCAAAGGCTACCTGATCAACACCAGCCTGACCGGTTATCTCACCCATCAGCTTGGCTACTCCGTCTTCGACCTCTCTCGTGCATCCCTGAGCGAATAACGACAAGTCTCCGGGGCTTTCGGTAAAGGAAGTACCGAAAGCCCCTTTTTCTGTTCTCATTTTCCAAAATCTCTATGGCAAAAGGAGCCACCCCGATGAAACGATGGTGCAAATATATCGGAAAACGACTTTTCTATATGGCACTGACCCTGCTGATCATCGCCAGTGCCACGTTTTTCCTGATGAATGCTCTCCCGGGAACCCCGTACAACAACCAGGACCGGCTGACTGCCGCGCAGCTTGAAATGCTCAATCACAAATACGGCTTTGATCGGCCCCTGTTTGAGCGGTATCTTTCCTATCTTTATAACGTCCTGCACGGCGATTTCGGCATTTCCCTGCAGTTCTCGGATCAGCCGGTGGCCACACTGCTGGCTCAGCGCATGGGCCCAAGCATTCAGCTTGGCCTTCAGGCCGTCCTGTTCGGAACCGTCGTCGGGGTCATTTTGGGCGTCATTGCCGCCATGCATCAGAACCACGCACTGGATGTATTCTGTTCTCTTTTTGCCATTACCGGCCGTTCCGTTCCGAACTTTGTCGTCGCCGTTTTGCTTCAGTATGTCTTTGCTGTAACGCTCAAATGGCTGCCCATCGGTCTTTGGGATGACGGATTCCGCTCCACCATTCTGCCCACGCTGGCCCTTTCCATTTCTCCCATGGCGGAAAGCTGCCGGTTTATCCGCACTGAAATGGTGGAGGTGCTTTCCTCGGATTACATTGAGCTTGCCCGCGCCAAGGGAATGAGCGAGATCCGCATTGCCTTTACCCATGGCCTTCGCAATGCACTGATTCCTCTCATCACGGTTTTGGGGCCTATGACCGTATCCCTCATGACGGGCTCCCTGGTCGTTGAAAACATCTTTGCCGTGCCCGGCATTGGGGAGCAGTTCACCAAATCCATTCTGAGCAACGATTATTACACCATCATGGCGGTAACCATCCTGTTTTCCACACTTCTGGTCACCGTCATCTTCCTGACGGATCTTCTTTACCAGTTTATTGATCCGCGTGTGCGCATTGAGGGGGCGGAATGATGTCAAACATACAACCTCCGGTTATGCCGAGTTCTCTGGTTCCGGATCAGGCCTTTATCCCGTATACTGGCAAGGATGCCATTGCGGAGCCCGAGCTGCCAAGATCGCTTTCCTTCCTTGAGGACAGCTGGCGCAAGCTGCGCAAAAACAAAGCCGCCGTCGTCACCATGATTCTGCTCCTCATCATCTCCGCTTTGGCTTTTTCCGCCCCGCTTCTAGCTCCCTTTGATCCCAATGAGCAGCATTTGTCCTATAAGAACCTGCCGCCCAAATGGCCCGGAGTCAGCATTGACGGGCTCAACGGAACCACCGTGTTCCGCGGCCGCCGCATCGACAGCTATCAGCTGGCCGGTGTTCCCGAGGATCAGTATTTTCTTTTCGGCACGGATGAGTTCGGGCGCGACCTCCTCTCCCGCTGCCTCTGGGGAACCCGCATTTCCCTGATCATCGCCTTCATCGCCGCGCTCCTTGATCTGACCATCGGGATTGCCTACGGCCTGTTTTCCGGCATGAAGGGTGGTCGGGTGGATACCATATTGCAGCGGATTCTTGAGATCTTCTCCGGCATTCCCTCCCTCGTGCTGGTGGTCCTGATGCTCCTCATCTTTGAGCCCGGCATCACTTCCATTATCCTGGCCATGACCATCTCCTCCTGGATTCCCATGGCCCGTGTGGTCCGCGCGGAAACCCTCAAAATCAAGCAGATGGAATACGTCCAGGCCGCCGAGGCTCTGGGGGCAACAAAGCTTCGCATTGCCATGGATCACATTCTGCCAAACATCTCCGGCATCGTCATCGTTCGTGCGATGTTCTCCATTCCCTCTGCTATTTTCTTTGAAACCTTCCTTTCCTTCCTGGGGGTCGGGATGCGCATCCCCAATGCCTCCATCGGCACACTGCTCAACAGCGGATATAAGGTCTTTAAGCTGTATCCCTCCCAGATGTTCATCCCCGCCGCCATTCTCTGTGTCATTATGCTCTCGTTCAACCTGTTTGCAGATGGACTCAGAGATGTCTTTGATCCCAAAATGAAGGAGTGATTCCATGCAAGATTCGATTTTAAGTGTCCGGAATCTCTCCATCTCCTTTGACACATATGCCGGACGCGTTCTGGCCGTTCGCAACATTTCCTTTGATCTGGCCCGCGGAGAAACCCTGGCGCTGGTGGGAGAATCCGGATGCGGAAAATCCGTCACCTGCCGGACGGTAATGCGACTCCTGGCCCGAAATGCAACGGTGGATCAGGGAGAAATTCTCTTTGACGGTCAGAATCTCCTGTCCCTTCGCGAGCGTCAGATGCGAGAGATTCGGGGCGGCCGCATCGCGATGATCTTCCAGGATCCCATGACATCGCTTGACCCCACCATGAGAGTCGGCCGGCAGATTGCCGAAACGGTCCGCCTCCACAAGAAAGTGACCTGGGCCGGCGCCAACGAAAGAGCCCTGGAGCTGCTGAGACTCGTGGGCATTGAGGATCCCGAGCGGCGGGCCAGACAGTATCCTCATGAATTTTCCGGCGGACAGCGTCAGCGCATCGTCATTGCCATCGCCCTTGCCGCCGATCCGGAAATCCTCATCGCAGATGAGCCCACCACCGCTCTGGATGTCACCATGCAGGCACAGATTCTGGATCTCATCAAGGACATCCAGAAGAAGACCAATGCCTCCGTCATCTTTATCACCCATGATCTGGGCGTCGTTGCCAACGTGGCAGACCG
>JAFUZM010000180.1 GCA_017476605.1 Clostridia bacterium | reverse complement strand
TCAGCGGGATGCGCCATTTGCGCAGATCCACGATGGCCGGGCGTACCGATTTGCCCGATACCGTGATGTATTGGCGCTTGGCCAGCACCACGTCCGATATGAACAGAATGATCACGGCCAGAACCATGAGGAATACCGCCATGCCGGTTGCATCATTTAAGCCCTGCTGACCCAGGGCAACGTATTCCACGATGCGGGTGGTAACGGTATGCACGCGGCCAGGGCTGCCGATGATGGAGGGGATGCCGTAGCAGCTGGCGGCACTGACGAACACCAGCAGGGCACCCGAGATCAGCGAGGGCATCATCATGGGCAGTGTTACGGTGAACAGCGTTTTGAGCGGCGAGCCACCGGAGATGCGGCTGGCTTCCTCCAGGGAGGGATCCATCTTTTCCATGGCACGGCTGATCGTGATAAAGGCGTAAGGATAATAGAAGCTGGTCAGCACCCAAATCATGCCGGGCAGAGTGTATACGTTGAGGGGACCCGGGGCGCTGCTGAGATGGAAAAGCATCCGCAGCCACCGGTTGATGGTGCCAACGTTGGGGTTGAGCAGCCGCAGCCACGCCATGGCGCCCACATATGGGGGCACCATATACGTGAGCACGAACAGCGCACGGAAAAACTTTTTGCCATAGAGGTTTGTCCTGCCCACTAACCAGGCCAGCGGGAACGCTAGCAGCGTGCCCAGAATCATGGTGGCAAAGGCCGCGATCAATGTGTTCTTAAGGGCATCCAGGTTCAGCGAATAGGTATAGAGACGCCGGAAGGTTTCAAGGGAGAAGCTGCTCTCCGGGAAGAAGGCCTTGATCACCATGTAGATGAGGGGCATCAGCTGGAACAGCAGCAGGAAATCCACAATCAAAAGGATGATGATCCACTTGAAATCAATGATCCAGGTCTTGTCGCCCATCATCAGCAGGGTGAGCAGGAGGGCATCAAGCGAAAGAAGGATGCCGATCAGGATGGCCGTGCGGCTTCTTGAAATCACCAGCTGCCATAGCCAGGAGATGTTGTTTTCGGCGATCATGCGGAAGGCGTCGATCTGGGCGGCCTTGTCGCGAACGCCTTTTTTCAGCGTGTTTACCTGGTCGGTGGAATCTGCAGAGCCATTGGCCACAAACAGCAGCTGCATCAGTGTGGACTGACGCTTGCTGCCACTCAGACCCTCTGCGGCGGCCGCTGCCGCAGGCAGCTCGGCATCGTCATCCGCGATACAGCTCAGCAGCTGCAGGCAAAAGTCGGCAAGACCGGCTTCGGACAGGGCAGCAATCTCCTTTTTGTTGGCCGTGCTCACCTTGGGCCCGCTGATCAGGTAGGTGGCATACAGCAGCTTATAGACCTTGCTCTCATCAGCACCGTCCAGCAGAGCCTGAGCTTCCTCCGCTGCTCCCGGCTTCTGGCTTTCCCAGGCTTCGCCGAGCAGGGTGGCAGCGACGACGCCGATCTCTTTGCGCTGGGCGTCGCTCAGGGCATCCAATTGCGGCTTCAGCTTTTTCTGCCAGACGGCGGATGTATCCCCACCCAGGGCGTGGATGGCGCTGTAAGCCGATTCGGCACTGAAGCCGGAGGCGTTATATTTCTGCATGCCCGCATAGCCCATATAAATGACAGCCAGGCCAAGCACAAACACCAGTGCCAGAATCAGCTTGCTGATAAAGGGCGTGTGGTCCCGCCGCTGGATGTTTTCTTGCATTGCGACTGTGTTGTTCATCCGCATGCACCTCTTTGTCTGAAATGAATGAAAAGGGGTAAATATCTGAAAAGGGGAAGCCGTGACACGGCTTCCCCCGTGGAAACGGGTCGTTTGTGATTTATTTGGTGGTTACGATTTCGGTCCAGGCAGTGTTGATGGCTTCACGGTTGTGATATGCGTTCTCCCAGTCCACGCCCAGATCCTTTTCGATCAGGCCATTGGTATCCACGGATTCATAGGGGATATCCTTCATTCCGGCGAATACACTGTGCATGTATCCTTCGAGGATGAGCTTCTGGGCTTCCTCGCTCAGCAGCCACTTTTCAACGGCTTCAGCGGCCTCGATATTCATGTTCTTGCTGTGATCCTCAGCAACGGTCATCACGGTGGAGGGGATCAGCACAACGCCGTCTTCAGGGTAGATGCACTTGAGGTTGGTGATGGGGGCGCCGGCATCTGCGGCTTCCTTGAGCACTTTCAGTACGGATTCCTCGAGAATCATGATGGCGGCGCACTCACCGGTCTGCAGCTTGGTCAGGGCGGTGGAGCCGGATTCAATCATGACTTCGTTGGCGGCCAGGCCTTTCAGATAGTCCTTGCCATAGTGGTTGTCCTGAATCAGGGAAGCGACAGCGGCATAGGTGGTGCCGCTGGTCAGCGGGTTGCCCATGGAGATCAGGCCCTTCAGGGCAGGATCCGTGGCGAAATCCTTAAAGGTCTTGGGGATGGTTACGCCCTTTGCAGCCCACTCGGCTTCCATCTCAGGATTGTAAGCCAGAACCATGTTGCAAACGCGTACGGGATACCAGTAGCCTTCGGGATCATAGGGGAAACGCAGCAGAGAGTCGGGATCATCAATGGTGATGGGCTCAAGATAGCCGGCATCCTTCAGCTCAAGGGAGAAGGCGGGCTCAGCAACCATAAACATGTCACAGCCCAGGGTGCCGGTTTCCATCTCGCCGTAGATCTTGGTGATCAGCGAGCTGGTGCCGCCATAGAAGAAGAAGCTGCCATCATTACCGGGGGTCAGGTTCGGGAATTCGGCTTTCAGGGCCTCATCCATCATGTCGATAACGAACTGATACATAGAGGAATAGATGACGAGCTCGCCTTCAACGTCCTCGTTGACGGCCAGTGCGGTGCCGCACATGGCAAACATCAGGACCAGTGCAAGAGCCAGCAGTTTTTTCATGGGGTGTACCTCCGTTTTCTGTCGTTTTGAGGCTGAAGATTCTTCAGCCTGACTTCGGAGAAAATTATATCGTGTTTTGCCTGCGACTGCAAGAGATTTCTGCGGCAAAAGCGTTATAAAACGGAGTCCCAATTTGAAAGAAAATGCAGGAGCGAAAACGAACGGGAACATGCGTTTCTCATTCAAAAACGCATGCTCCCGTTTATTATGCTGTTACTGTTCAAGCCCTGAGTAATAGGTTTCCAGCTGGGGACGGGCACGAAGATAGCAGTCTCTGAGCCGGGGATCAAAATGCTTGCCCATGCCCTCCAGAATGATGTCATTGGCCTTTTCAAAGGGCATGCTTTCCTTATATACACGCTTGCTGACCAGAGCGTCATATACATCGGCCACGGCCGTGATGCGCGCCTCCAGTGGGATGGCATCCCCAGCCAGCTCCTCTGGATAGCCCGAGCCATCCCAACGCTCGTGATGATCATGAGCCACGTTTTCCGCAATTCGGGCAAAGTCCGGATCGTCGGTGTTTCTGAGAATCTCCCGTACGATGCGTGCACCCTCGGCAGTATGGGTTTTCATGATGGCAAATTCCTCCGGAGTGAAGCGGCCAGGCTTGCGTAATATCGCGTTGTCCACGGCGGTCTTTCCAAGATCGTGCATGGGAGCGGCCTTGATGATGTTCCGGCAGAAATCCTCACTCAGTCCGAACGGCTCCTCCTGCTTGAGCTTGTCAATCAGCATTCTCACACCCTGAGAGGTGCGACGGATATATCCGCCGGTGGACAGCCCTTCTTCAGCCGAGAAATGTGTAGCATGCGGATTTCTCTGATGACCGTCCATGTCAAGTTCCTGTCCGGACGGAGCGAATTGCGTCTGTCAGCAGCGTAGCTGCCTCAAGGAGAACAAGGGCGAGGTTATCGTCTGATTCTATTCTGGCTCACGGAAGCATAAGGCTTCACATGAAAAAAGGTTCATCGCTTTTAAAGCGATGAACCTGACAATCTGGCATGTTCATGAATGACTTTGTATCTGTTGTAAACGCGTGAAAGTTCCCAAATCTGCCTTTATTTCGAACTACTCTACTGAATGTGTGTACGCAGCATATTGGAAAACTCTCGTTGGAGGGAAAAATCGGCCTGCTCGGGCCAGAAAGCGTACATCTTGCGTGTCAAAGGAACACCATTTCGTAAGATGGGCAAACGAACATTGCTGCCGAGCAATAGACTATCCTGATCACAGGGCAGAAAGCCCACACCCGTTGAAACGCTCAGTTGTGCCGCTTCCATGTTCTCAGCAAACAAAATATCATTGGAAAGTCCCACCGCATCGCGCCAATAGGATACCTCTGCATCCCGGTACTCCGGTCCGGCAACCAGAATGCAAAGCAGGTTGCCAAGAGCGCTCAATTCTATCCCGGCAGGGAAATCACCAATCGCATCCTGTCGCACCAGGGCATACACCTGCTGATCCATGAGAAATTCGTTTACCCATTGATCACTGAGCGCCCGGCGTTGGTCATTAATCACCATGTCGAGCTGTCCTGCCAGCAGCCACTGGAAGATTTCCTCATGCGTGCCGGTACGCAGACTCATGGTGACATTGGGATGCGTTACTGCGAAAGCACGGATGGCACTTTGCATCAGTTTGCCGGAAAAGCCGTTCAGTACGCCGATGCGCAGTGTCTGATGTTCGCCTTTTCCAATGCGCCGCACTTCCCGGATCAGGGAGTCTATTTCACCAACCTGCTGTTTAGCCCGCTGATAAAAGTATCGTCCAGCCGGGGTGACATCGAATTTCCGTCCGTGGCGATCCAGCAGTTTCACGTCCAGTTCATTTTCAAGAGACTGAATCTGCTGTGAGATGGCGGACTGGGAAATATGGCAAACCTCGCCGGCTTCCCCAAAATTTCCGGTTTCCACCACGGCGATAAAGTATCGCATCTGACGGACCATAACTGAATTTCCTTTCCTGCCTGGATGATTGCGGAATATGGGATACTCCGCGCGTGCCACATTTCGTGCAACATCGAATGCCGATAACATTATACTCAGAGAAGTGAAACTATTTGATTAACAAAAGAAGCCGAATCTACAGGAAATACACTGAGATGGCGCAGAATGTCGTGAGTAATTTCGTGAGTAGTTAAACCAAAAATAACTGCACACAAGCGGAAAATTCACTTTGCTTGCAAGGAGTGCGTTTGACACCAGAACAAGCATAAATAAAGGGATGTAGGCGCTTTTTAAGCATTTACCTACATCCCTGTTTTGGTGCGGTAGATGGGACTTGAACCCATACGTCATACAACACACGCCCCTCAAACGTGCCTGTCTGCCAATTCCAGCACTACCGCATACGTTGCGCGGAAAACAAGAGTATTATAGTCATCTGCTTTTGAATTGTCAAGCACAAATAAAAATAAAATTTTGATAAAAAATTGGTAGCTTTGCACAAATAATTCTGAAAACGGTCAAAAAGAGAAGCTTGCAAGGAAACGTTAAATGATGTATCATATAGTTTGTATGATTATAGACAATAGATTCAAATTTTGCGGAAGGGAGGATCAGCTGTGCAGGAAGAGACACCGGTAAGACGCAGGAGACGGAGAAGACCTGCCCAAGAAGTAAAACCCGAACCGGTGCGTATCGTGCTTAAAGCCGAGGAAGAACAACCTGAATGGCTGATCTCCGCTGGGGATGTGTCCGGAGCTGCATCAAGGCGTACCGGAACCAAAAAACAGGAACCCATTAAAAAAGAGACCACATCCTCAGGAACCGCGAAGGGTTCACGGACTCACAGCAGTGAGCCAAGAGTAGAAAAAAAGACGGAAACAATCTCAGGAGGTCAGGCGGTTTCCGGGGAAAAGGAAACGGCAGGACCTCAGAAGCAGATCATCCGGATCACGGATGAGACGGCGAAGCCGGGAAATACCAGCGGACGGAAGCCGGCAATCAATGGTCGGAAAGGGACAACGAAGAAAAGCCCGACCACAATGAAAGCAAAAAAGAGCCGCAGTGACAAAAAGAAAACAGGCAAAAAAATCGGTCTGTTCATTGGTCTGGGCGTTTTGCTTGTGGGCATTGTGATCGGATCCGTTATCGGCGTCCGGAAGGTCAACGAGGTTATGGACATCAAGCGGACGCTGGATCGTGGCGAAAATGTCTTCTACGACAATATTTACGTCAACGATATCCCTCTGGGTGGAAAGACGCTTGATGAAGCCGTAGATATTGTGACAAGACAGGTGGACACCCTCCTCTCTGCGTTTCGGATCACGCTGCGGACGGTAGACGGTCAAAGCTGGGACATCACGCGGGAGGATCTGCAGATGCGCTACGATGTGGCGGATCAGCTGGATCGGGTATGGTCCATCGGTCATACAGGGACCGCAGCGACCCGCTATGAGCAGGTCAAGGAGCTGGAGGCGAACCCGATCCGACGGTATACCACGATGACCTATGACCTGTCCAAGGTCAACCAGATTCTTTCGTCCATCAAGGAAAAAGTAGACCGGCCGGCTGTCAATGCCACAAGGGTTGAGGATGAGACAAAGTGGCCGCCGTATTCCTATACCAATGATGAACCGGGACAAACCCTCGATATCACCGGACTCAATGAACGGATCACCGGAATGGTGGACCGGCTCGAGTCTGGCACGGTAGACCTTTCGCCGGTACCCGTCGAGGCTCAGGTGACCCGCGCTGCGCTTGAGGGATCCATTGTAAAGCTGGCGACCTATGAGACGGCCGTCGGTGCCACCTCACATGAGGGACGGTTTACGAACATTGAGATCGGTACGAAAAAGTTCAATCACCTGATTATCCGCTCCGGTGAGTCCGTATCTTTCAATAAGATTGCCGGAAAACGTACGGAGGCGAACGGCTATGTCGAGGCACCGGAGATTGCGTATGGCGCATACGTCATGGGTATCGGTGGTGGAATCTGTCAGGTATCCAGCACGCTGTACAACGCAGTGATCAATGCGGGCCTTGAGGTAACCAAGCGCGTGCAGCACTCGCTGCCATCCAGCTATGTGCCCATGGGCCAGGATGCGACGGTGTCGGATGACCGGCTTGACTTTGTGTTTAAAAATAATACCAAGGCGGACATCTTCATCGAGACCGACTATTATAAGAAGAAAAACTACTGGTATACGACATTTACGATTTACGGACGGCCGGATCCCAACGGATATTCCTATAAGCTTGAGAGCCAGGTCCGTGAGGAAGTGGAGCCGGAGCCGACCTATAAACCGGACCGTACCGCACAGTACGTGGTCTATGATAATGAGACCAAGCTGGATAAGAAGGGCGAGAAGGGATACATTGTGGATGTCTATCTGGTCACCATGGACAGCAATACCGGTCTTGAAATTTCAAGGGAACTCAAATATACAGACAATTACAAGCCGGTTTCCCCGGTTTACTGGGTTGGCGTGACGCCAAGAGAGGCATATTAATTGCGAGGGGGAAGGGACAATGAGCAGGAAAATTCATGGTTTTCTCGCGACTTTTATTGTTATCCTGCTGTTGGTGGCTGGGGCTTTGGCCGGGAATACAGCACCATATACGCTGAGCGAGGAGGAAAATGCTCAGATCAGCACGCACGAAAATGGAAGAATCCAGTTTGGTCAGCTGCTTGAGCGGTATCACGGGATATCGGTCCCGAGAACGTGGGTGTACCAGGCAAAGGTGGATGGCGTTCCTCTTAAGCTGCAGCTGTTTGAAAAAAACGGTACGGGCGTGACCTTCAAGGAACGACTCATGAAGGCATCTGAGGGTGAGGGAATCGCTCTTGTGCTGCGGCAGTCCGACAACAAGGGCGGACTGCTCCTTCAGATGGATCAGCAGGCGCTGGATGTTCTTGGCCGAATCGGCATTACGGAGCTTTCCGTGATTGATGCCGAGGGCTATCTTCAGGAAACCTACTCGATTTCCCTCCTGAACCAGGTTCGTGAGATGCTGGAACTGAGGGAGGGCGAGGAGCTTTCCGTGAGTGGATTGGAGGACCCGGTTTCGGTCGTGGATGAAAGCGGCATTCGGCGGGTCATCTCCGAGTGAGGCGGATATGAAGCGCTTCTTGGCAGTGTTGGCTGCCTTCCTAATGGTTTCTTTCATGGCATCTGCAGAGGACACCATCCGAGTTGTCCAGACGGCCTGCAATATCCTTGTATACGGGGATGAGTGTCAGGTGTTCTGCTGTGCGCAGGTGCATAATGACACGAATCGGATTCTCGGTATTGAGAGTGGAACGGTTCGTCTGTTATACGAGGATACCGTTGTTGCTGAGGAGGAGGTTGAACGGCTTTGGCCGTATTTCCTTGATCCCGGCGGAGATGGATATCTGTTTCAGCTCATTCGCTTCCTACCGGATGCACAGGGAAATCCGGTGATCCCCGCCATTACGGGTGTGATCTATGATCTCAATACCATGAATGTGCCGGCGACGATGCAGAATCAGATGCTTGAGAGCACGCTTGAGATCGAGCGGACACAAAATGGTGGATATGCGATCGTTGTCTCTGCAAAAAATGCAGGGGAGGAGACGGTCTGGGATACCATGATCACCTACGGTCTTTATACCTCCGGTGGATCTCTTCTGTATGCGGATGGTGAAAGCTTTGATCAGATGGGCATTTCACCGGGAAGTCAGCTTGAAAAACGATTCAGCATCAACTCACAGATTGTTGCACAGTGGGAGAATTACGGGGTTGAGCCTGCGGAGTTCCGTGTCTTTGCCTACTATCGCAGTGATACGGATTAAGGATAAGGCGTTACCCAGTAAAGGAGCAGGAATATGGAAAAGAAAACGATTAAATCCGGAATGCCTTTTGTGATTGCCGGTGTTGCTGTTCTGGCGTTTGCACTCATCTTTGGCATTGGCTCCGGATTCAGCTATGTGCTGGCGGCTTTGGTCGGCGTTGCCGGCTTCTTTGGCGGCAAGCAGGTGTTCCCGGATCAGGTGATTGAGGTAGAAACGGCACCGAAATCCGGCAATGCCGAGGTGGACAGCCTGATCCAGGAGGCCAGAGGCCAGCTTGAGGCCATTGCAGCGGCTAATGATGCCATTGCGGATCCGAAGCTCTCTGCGCAGATTGAGGATATCGAGAGCACGAGCCGCCAGATCCTGAAGCGGCTTGAGGAACAGCCGGATATGCTTGGATCGCTTCGGACCTTCCTCAGATACTATCTGCCGACAACAAAGAAGATTCTGGACGTTCGGGCAGGACTTGAGGGGGATGTCAATTCCGGAAAGAACCTTGCCATTGCCGGAAGGATTCACAGCGCGATCGAACAGGTCCAGGATGCACTGCATAAGCAGCTGGAGGCGCTCAACGAGTATCGGTTCATCAACCTTGAGAGCGAGATGGATGTGCTTTCGGATATGCTGAAGGGCGATGGACTGACAGGTCAGCCGGAAGCATCTGCGGATACATCTGCAGGCACTGAGACATCGGCAGAGGATGATCCGTTTGCCGGACTGTTTGGCAGAGGATAATGACATGGGTGAATTTTCAGAGTTTGCGCTGGTTCCCGAGCAGGGAGCAGAGCCGGTAAAGGAACAGCTGGACCATGAGATGCAGAGCCGGATTGAACAGACGGCAGCACGCTTTGATCTGAACAGCAGTTCAAATATTTTGGGGTATGGTGCAAAAATCCAGCAGGAGCTGACACGCTTCACGGATGTTGCACTGAAACAGATGACGAATTCGGAAATTGAACCGCTGGACGGCCTCATGAAGACGCTGGGGGATCAGATTCGCGGTCTTTCATTTGAGAAAGAAGCCAAAGGCCTATTCAGAAAGCTTCTTAAGACTCAGACGCCGCTTTCCGAACTGCTTGAGAATTACCGCCAGGCAGAACCCAAGATCAATCAGTGCGCGAATGAGCTCCTGGATCGTCGGGTAGCGCTTATGAAGGACAGCGCATTGCTTGAGCGTCTCTATGAGCGCAATGAGGCAATGTACAGAGAATTGTGCTCCCTGATTGTCATGGGGGATGAGATCATCGCCCAGGGGAAGGCCAAAGGCGTAGGACAAACGCAGATTGCTGCGATGGAGCGCCGGGTACAGGATTTGCGTCTCAGCAGGGTTGCCTCGACGCAGCTGGCAGCGCAGATTCGCCTGATTCAGGAAAATGACAAGATTACCTGTGAACGGCTCCAGACGACCATGGGCGTCACCATTCCGCTTTGGAAGGCACAGATGGCCACGGCACTGGGACTTGCACGGGCAAATGAATCCCTTAAGGCGCAGGATCGCAGCGAGCAGAATCTTGAACGTGATATTCGCAGCAATACCGAGGAAATTGCACGGCAGAAGGATTCTGTCGAGAGGAATGTGCGTGAAATTGAGCGGGAACGTGCGGAGCAGACTGCACAGGCGCTGCTCAGCGAGCTGGATGAAATTGAGCAGACACTTGCACAGCAGAAAACTGCCCGTGAGGGCCTGAGTGCCTGAGAGGAATACAATACAGTAGGGAGGCAGCAATATGGCAGCAGCAACAATGGAAGCACCCAAGCGCAGTCAGAATACAACGGCAGGCGCGGGTAAAGGAGCAAAGCAGCAGGTAAAAAAGACATTACCTCAGGCTGCAGGAATTGGCATTCTTGCTCTTCTTCTGGTCATATCATTATTTGTCGGGAACATGCGCGCCCTCCAAAAGGCAACCCCCGGTTCATTCCTTAAGCAGGGGGATGTGAGCTCCATCGTGGAGGATCGGGCGAAAGCAGCGAAGAATGTGAAGAAGGTAGTAACAAATAGTTTAAATGTCGATCCGGCTGTTCTTGATGCATTGGATGATGCCGTAGAAGAGTTTACGACAGCAAAAAGTGCTCGCGGACTCAGTCGGGCGAATCAGAATTTAACCACCGTGGTCAGCGAAATGACAGCGGACGCAATGCAGCAGCTCAGTTCGGAGGAAGAACGGAGTTACCTTAGAAAGGCAAATGATAATTTTACTGAAGACGGAGATATCCTGCGGCAGGAGGCAAGAACCTTTAATGCCAAGGCGGAAAAGGCACTGGCACTGTATGAGAAACTGCCGACGAAGTTTATTCTTTCAAAGCCGGATGTTTTCGAGGGACTTTAAGCATGAGCATCTTTTCCGTATGGGGAAAGGGCGATTTTGGCATCATTCGTGATGCGCTGACGGGCAGTAAAGAAGGAATTGCAGCACTTGTGATCTTCACGGTGGTCCTGATTGGTATCGTCCTGATTATGGTACGGCTGATTTCTCACCAGTTGTCGGGCTTCTACATCCATGTTTCCCAGGAAGAAGAGGAACAGAGGCTTGAGGAGGAACGCGAAAGAGAGAAAGCCGCAGCAGAACCTACTGAAGGAGCTTTATAGGGGGAGGTTATGTCAATGAAAAAGATTCGTTTTGGCTTGCTTTTAGTACTGACATTCGTATTCATGATGGGTGCAGCACTGGCTGCTGTGCCGGCAAAGCCATCCACGTTTTCTTATGCATATGACTTTGATGGATCTGTTTTATCTGAGAGTGACAAAAAAAACATTGAGGATTATGGTGAGGCACTCTTCGAGGCTACCGGCGATCAGGTGATCGCGGTGGTGGTTTCCTTCCTTGACGGGATGGAAGTGGCGGATTATGCGACGGATCTCATCAATAAATGGGGAATCGGTGATAATAATAAGGATAACGGAGCTGTTGTCCTTCTGGCCGTTGGTGACCGAGAGATTAAGATTGGGACAGGTACCGGTATTGATCGCGTGCTGACTGGCAGTAGGGCAGGCTCGCTGATTGACGATAATTTTAATTATTTTGCGGATGGAAACTATAGCCGCGGTATGATTTCTCTGTATAAAGATGTCTGTAAGTATCTGGCCAGTGCCCGAGGAAAGAGTCTTTCTATATCAACGCCACAGGCAACGGTCAGCTCCAATTCGAGCAGAGGATCCAGTCAGAGAAGCAGTGAAGATGAAGGAGGAAGCATGTTTAGATTGATTCTCACGATCATTGTTATCTATATTATTGTCAGCGCAATCTTTAATGCCCGTTCCAGAAGGACAGGACGTTCCGGTGGTTGTCTTAATATGCTCTTCCTTGGGAGCCTCTTCAATCGGCCTCCACGTCCGCCCAGAAATGCTTTCGGTGGTGGATATCGTGGTGGATTCGGTGCACGTCCGCCACGTGCTGGTGGCTTTGGAAGCGGTCGCAGCTCCGGTAGCAGTGCTGGTGGTCGTGTTGGCGGTTCTTCCAGATCTGGCGGTAGCTCCGGTGGACGCGTTGGTGGCTCCCGCAGTTCAGGCAGCAGTTTCGGTTCTCGCGGAAGCTCACGCGGCGGAAGCTTTGGTGGAGGAAGCTCACGTGGAGGCGGAGCTAGTCGGAAGTTCTAAGAGCAGCTGCAAAATCTAGAAAACAAAAATCTGGGGAGAGAAAAGGGCTCAGCGATAAACAGAAATGGAGAATAGGATTATGAAAAGAGTGTTATTTGTATTTATACTTCTTTTACTATTAATCATAAGTTCCATAGCTTTCGCAGGAAGAGCTGGATCTTCAAGTTCTTCTTCATCGTATAACTCTAGTCGAGTTGGCTCATCGAGTTCTTATGCATATAAACCTATCTATGTGCATGTAAAAAGTAATTTTATCTTAAAGAAATATCCTTGGAATGCATCTACAACGCTTGATCAATGTACAAGAGATGATGACCTACTTGCACTCGCCAAGTATCGTGATTCTGGGAATGGCATATATTGGATAAAAGTAGAATTCCCTTATGGCAGTGGCAAATATGGGTGGGCTGCTGAAAAACATTTTGATATAACGCCTGATGAGTTTTCTGATTTGCCTTATGAGGAATTTTAATTATGAAGGAAGTATAAACTCATGAAAAAACTGTGGATATCTTTTGCTTTTGTAGTTATATTGCTGACATTTAGTGTGAGCGGATTTGCTGGAAATACATCAGCAAATAATTCTGCAAAAAAAGGACTAATAGTAGATGAAGCAGGCATGTACAGGTACAGTAGCTATTCTCACGAATGGGGACCAAAGATTGAACCTCGATATGCTAAACTGGGAGATATCACTGATTCATATTACGATAGAGTCTATTCTAGGCTAAGGTTAAAAAACAGGCAGGATTATAGTATTGGTGTGAGAGTTTCCTGTGAAGTGTATTTTAATGGAAGATATCAGAATACTTATTCATGGGAATACACAGAGATTCCAGCACGGACAGGTGCTCATGAGTTTTGGCTGGAAGAGTTTGATAGATATGACAGTAGCTTCACTCCTGGCAAGTACGAATATAGTTGGTACATTGATGGCAATTGGTTAATTGATAGAGAGTTTAATATTTCTAAGTAGATGTAGACCGGAAAATCCCTTTTTCCGTTCTCAAGCAGAATTTTGAAGCGGACGTAATGCTGTGGTAGAATATACCAACTTTGTTTTTTCTACTATGTGTGTTACGTCTATTTTTCTTTTAGATTATCTTTGAGTCAATCGTAGATAAAAGAGATGTACTATTACAAGAAACGCATACTAAGGATTTGCTCGTAAATAATCGCTTAATTTGACTCTACTTTTCTCTTAGTGTACTTCCGTTTTTCGCGCGTCTTTTCAGCCTGCATTTCTTCTGCATCTAGCTTCGCGGCTTCAGCTTGCTCTTCCTCGTTTCTTGGCTCAATTGTGTAATTCCATATTGCAAGCTGATCGGAGCATTCTTTTGTTTCACCTTCTCTTGCTGGGCGAGGAGTAAGTTTTACTCTGCTTAGCATACCATCTGTGATAATTGTCCCAATCTCGTACTTGTTCGTATCTAGCTGACACTGGACTGTCAAGCCTGTCGTGGTGGTAGTACTCTTAATCAATTCGATAATGGCCTCAACGGATATTAATGGCTTGCCTGCCCAGTTTTTAGAGATATAGCTGAACAGTCTATGTTCAATCTTGTTCCATTTGCTTGTCCCTGACGGATAATGAGATACAACGACAGTAAGCCCAGTTTTGTCCGCAAAGCGCTGTAATTCTACTTTCCAAGCTCGACGATTGGAGGCGTTGCTTCCACCTCCATCACAGTTTATATACAGCCTCTTTGTATCAGGGAACGTAGACTTACCGACAGTGTTCCACCATCTCCAAATGCTTTCTACTGCGAATTCACTCGTATCAT
>JAFUZM010000179.1 GCA_017476605.1 Clostridia bacterium | reverse complement strand
GGTAAAAGACTGATTGGTTTTTTTGTTCTTATTACTCTGGTATTCACTTTTGCTGTAGGTGTATTCGATGGATCGTATTATGCGAAAGCTCAATCATCGGAAAGTGAAATCAAGCAGCAGATGCAAGCTGTAAAAAAACTACTCACAGATAGTGGATTGGTTTGTTTTACAGCGAATGGAAATAAATGTACACATCCTTCATCCGAAGGATGCTCAAATTGTCAGCTTTATAGTATAATGCCAAATGTACCTAGCCCATTGTATACAGGCCCTCAGGTTTATGCCACATATAATTGGTCTGCTGGGACATGTGTGGCTTATGCGCGTTGGCTGTTCTACAATCTGTTTGAGGATTATCCGAATAAGGCGGAATCGATAAGTATCGCTAATGCAAGAGCAGGAGACTATGTGGCTTTAAATGGTCATGCGGGCATTTTCTACGAATGGGCTAATAGTGCGCATACATCATTTTATATCTATGATGGCAATCACAGTATGGATTGTAGGATGCATTATGCAGATTTAGCTCAAAAGACGTCTAATGTAGTTGATGTTAGAAGATCTTCAAAAAACGTAAGAACCATAATTGCTTCATCAGGGACTTTAGATGTAAATGGAAGACTTGATGGCGTCGATTCCGGAGATCTTGGCGCATACGGAACGTTTGACATTGCTGTTGGAGGAACAAGCAAGAACGATGTAAATGACTATTATGCCAGCCATGAAAAAAATACAAACTATTCCATAACAGATATCAAGGCAAAACCAGGCTATGATTATATAGGTGTGGTTAGTGGTGCAACAAGCGGGACAATTACTGCCGGGTCTACCATCAATGTTAGGCTTAGTTTTGCGACTCAAGGTCATCTATTTGTTCAGGGGAATCTTGACGGAATTACGGATAGTTCAATAGAGGGATACGGCACTTTCGATGTGTATATTAATGATGCGCTCGAGTCCAGCAATTGCACAAGCTACAATAAACAATGGCCAAAGAACACAAGGTATGAAATCAGAAACATTAGAGTCGCGGATGGGAAAAACTATGACGGCTTGAGCAGTTTTTCAGGAACCATTACATCCAATACCGAATCAAAGGTTGTATTGCCTTTCACGACAAATGGTACGGCAACGCCTGACTGGCAGATGGGGAAAGTTGTCCCAGGGAATCTTAACAGAGAAACACTTGATGTTGAATACAAGCATCACTATGAAACTGTGGCAACATCATCACCTGGTTCTGAATGGGTTCAGGCAGGTGTAAACCGGACATACTATCAGAACTCCGGCAGTGTACAGGAATTCCCATATGAACAGGCCACTTCTGATACATATGTTTATGTTGGAGGATATTATTATCACTGGTGCGGATCAAATCATGACTGCAATTATCAGAAGACATCAGGAAAATATGAGACTTATCATGGTCCGAATGGTTTGGATGCGTTCGATGTTGTAAGTTCTGGAACTGATACGAATAATTCAAACGTTAAGTGGTATAAGCTGAATTGGAAGTCTGGACAGATCTATTCTGGAGCAGCTACCTGTGCGACAAATCAGACTAACGCTTGGTACAGAATGTATCAGTATCAACCTCGTGTTTTAATTACCGAGTATAAGTGGACAAAGGATAAAGACTGGCAAGCGACGTATGATTCAGACGCAAGCAGTTATACTGTCCGTTGGCGATTGAAGGATGGTGTGGAAACCGACTATAAAGGTTTGCAGCTGAATTTCTCAGTTGATGGTGAAAATGTTTCATCGCTTGATGGCATTGCAACTATCGATGTATATATCAACGGAGAACAGAAGGCGAATAACGCTACAAGCTTCAGATCCTTCTATCCTGGTGAATTTGCATATGAGATTCATGTAAATAACGTAGTTGTCGATAAGCTCTACAAGCAAGTTGAAGGCGGAGAATTGAGTGGGACAGTTACTGAAGACCTTAAAACTCTCACATTATGCTTCGAAACTGGCGTGGTGAGTGAACCAGACTGGAAGATTATTCCAGAAAATGTTGTGCCATATGTTGACGAAAACTCGGAGATTGAATACAGACACCATTATGAAACGGTAAGTACAACGTCCCCTGGCGAAGGATGGGTTCAGGCAGGTATAAATCGAACTTATTATGAGAATTCTGGCAGTGTACAGGAATTCCCATATGAACAGACCACATCTGATACTTTCGTATATGTCGGAGGATACTATTATCACTGGTGTGGATCAAATCATGACTGCAATTATCAGAAAACGGCGGGGAAGTATGAGACATACCACGGACCTAACAGCCTTGATATGTTCGATGTTGTAAGTTCTGGAACTGATACGAATAATTCAAACGTTAAGTGGTATAAGCTGAATTGGAAGTCTGGACAGGTCTATTCTGGAGCAGCTACCTGTGCGACAAATCAGACTAACGCTTGGTACAGAATGTATCAGTATCAACCGAGAGTGAAGATCACGGAGTATAAGTGGACCAAAGTTACTGACTGGACGAGTGAACTTGATACGACAGCAACTTCGGTGGAATATCGTATCAGACTGAAACAGTTTGTAATTACATTTGCAGTGGGTGATGGAGAATTCGATATAGAGAGTATAACCAAGTATAGCGGAGTTGATCTTGAACTACCTGTAGATATTCCTACGCGTGACCTCTACAGTTTTGTTGCGTGGAATACTGAGCCTGACGGAACAGGTGCAGCTTATCTGCCTGGAGCTATGTTTACGGAGAATCAGGATACAATTTTGCACGCCCGCTGGAAAGAGCTTGCGGCGCTGAATCTGCCCAATGGCTTGACCGCTATCGAAGAAGAAGCGTTTTCCAATGTAAATGCTTTGATTATCAGGATCCCGTCGAGCTGCACAACGATTAAGAGTCAAGCATTTGCTAACAACTCAAAGCTTCAGCGGATCTATGTTCCGAGCACAACAACTTCAATCGCGTTGGATGCTTTTGATGGATGTCCTAATCTGACGATTTACGCACCTGCTGGAAGCACAGCGATTAGAGTCGCAAAGTACAATGATATTCCCTACGAGGAAGTAAACGACCAGTAACCCTTTTAAGCCAGGGGTTTCAACCTCTGGCTTTCCTTTCCCACACTTTTGCACAATATTTCTTTCATTTGCACAACAAAACTTGAACGACGTTATTAAGAAACGATAAAACAATGCTTGGAGAGAATCTAAAAACAATCCGGGAAGAATGTCAGTAATCACCCAAAATTCGGCGAAAAATGTCAACGAATTTTCGGGGTTCAGAGCAATAAAAAATGGCTATTCCCATGCATGTCTGGCGTGGAGATAACCGGGTGCTATGCCTGAGAAAGGGAATCTACTGGGGTGGTTGTAGCAGTATTATCTTCGGATTTGGCGGATTCAGCAGAAAGCACAGGATAAGATTCATCCGGAGATGTTGAATGATTTTTTTCTTCCGGTCTGTTAGTTTCATCGACATACAGATGAAGAAAATCAAAATATAAATACAAGAATAGCAAAATAAAAGGATAAGTGTTTTATAAAAGGATAATTAAGAAAAAGTTATCCCAAAAGCGGAAATTAGATACAAGAAAATTGCGAAATAAAGATATAAACGATTGCAATCGGTGCAAAAATAAGATATAATTTCCATGAAATACATCCGAAAGGGGTGTGCTCATGGGAAAGCGTCGTGCAAAATGGTCATCAGATCTGTATCATAAGCGGATAAAAGAAGGCCGAGGACAAGGCGAAGGGAAAGACTACAAGCCCTGGATTACAATACAGGATGTGCCCTCCAAAGGGGTGTGCTCCCGTATTCTGGGAATGAAAACCGGACGGATTCATCATTTGCTTTCAAGGCATGAGACTGCATTCTTTTACATTGTGCAGGATTCAGATTCAGTGTTGGATATTCGGGAACAGTTCCCGCTCCTGGATGTTCTGGACACAGTAAAGATTGCCGAATCGGCAGGAATCAGGCATCCAAGGGATCCGGTCAGTAAATATCCAAATGTTTTGACCAGTGATTTTGTACTTACAACAACTCGTGGAACAGTTGTCCGGACGGTGAAGCAGGAATCGGATCTGTCTGACAGCCGGGTTCGGGAAAAGCTTGAGATTGAGAGACGTTACTGGAAGCAGCACGGCGTAGAAGACTGGAATATTGTTACAAATAAACAGATCGATTACCAGAAAGCCAGGAATATTGAATGGGCCAACCGCTCCTGGCATTTCGCGGAAATGCTCCCAGATGGTTTAGCTCCCGAGGAGGTTGGCAATTATTTTCTGGACTTTTACCACAGAACATACTGGTCTGTCACAAAGATTGCCTGGCATGCTGAGGATCACTTCAGACTTGAAGCGGGTCTCGGACTGACAACCTTTCAGTATCTCATCCGTACGAAACAGATCATGGTGGACATGAGCCAGCCATTAGATCTGGTCTCGCCTCGGATTGACGAGAAAGGAGGGTTCATTTCATGGCTGCCAACGTATGCGTAAACCAGGTTTATCGGGACATGCGGAGTGACAAGCAGTTCCGGTTACTTTGGGCAGAACCTTCACCCAACAATTCATTTATTTACTGGCTGGACGAAAAACCGGCGGTCCCGGCGAAAGTACAGCTTTCGGAGCTTGAGCAGGCTTTGCGGCAGGGTTGGATCATTCCGGAGGAAGATCCATTTACCGTTCATGCGGAAACCAATGAACTCATGCGTCAGAAGCGGGACGAAATTTGGGCGAAGATGAAAGACGCGCTTCTGGATGAACCGGGTATATACAACAGGAAGATTCGGGCGGAACATCTGCGCAGAATTGAGGAAGAGACCGGGGAAAATGTCACGAACCTGTATAAACGTCTGAGAAAGTACTGGAAGCGCGGCAAGTCGCCGGACGCATTTCTTCCGGATTACAGTACCAGAGGGGGCAAGGGAAAGCTACGCATTGGTCGTGCTGTACCGAAAACCGAAAACCCATCTGAATTTGGCAAGAAGCTGACATTGGAAGATGGCGAATTCATGGATGCTGCCATTCGAAAATATTATCTGACAAAGGTGGAACCGGATCTGCCGTCAGTATATCAGCGTTTGCTGGAAGACAGCTATACCGTCATCGAGAAACGAGAAGACGGGACGGAAGTCGCGCACCTGCTTCCCAAGGGTGAATTGCCTTCCATTTATCAGTTTAGATATTGGTACAGAAGACATTTTGACGTAAAAGAAGTTGAAACAAAACGAAAGGGAGAAACGGGATTTGAACTGAATAGCCGGGCTATTACGGGCAAAAATGATTTTGGCATGCTGGGACCAGGCTCGCAGTACCAGGTGGATGCTACTGTGGCAGATATATATCTGGTATCACAGTTCGATCGGAAAAATATCATTGGCAGACCGGTTATGTATTTCTGCATGGACGCGGCCAGCCGAATTGTCACCGGAATGTATATCGGTCTTGAGGGGCCATCCTGGCTGGGGATGACCATGGCGCTTTACAACGCGACCACGGACAAAGTGGATTACTGTCATCAATTCGGTATTGAAATCACGGAAGACCAGTGGCCCTGCCATCACGTTCCGGCTGTTCTGCTGGGAGATCGCGGCGAGCTGGAAGGGCATGACGCGGACCGGCTGGTAACCATGCTGGGTATACGGGTAGACAACGCACCGCCGTATCGCGGGGATCTGAAACCCATTATTGAGAGCCATTTCAAGACAATTAATACGACAGTAAAACCGTTATTGCCGGGGTGGGTTTTACCAGATGACCGCAAGCGCGGCGGAAGTGATTACCGACTGGATGCGAAGCTGGATATTCGGCAGTTCACCAGGATCATTATTCAATGCGTGCTGCACTACAACAATGAGCATTACATGGATTCGTTCGAAAAGAATGAGCAGATGCTGAAATCCGGTGTGGAAGCAATTCCCGTAAAGCTGTGGAACTGGGGAATCCGGAACAGTTCAGGATCTTTGAGGACATTTTCGAAAGAGACGATTCAGCTGGCGCTCATGCCGAAAGAAGGCGGGAGTGTCACGGAGAAAGGAATCTATTTCAAGAAGCTGTATTACACCTGCAAAAAGGCCCGGGAGGAGCTCTGGTTCGAAAAAGCAAGGAAGGAAGGCCGCTATTCGGCTGAGATTTCTTACGATCCGCGGGATATGAAAACCATATATCTCTGGGATCAAAACGGTAAGGATGTATATCCTTGTACGCTTCTGGACTGGGAACAGCGTTTCGCCGGAAAGAGCTCGGAAGAGGTAGAATACGAACAGAAGAACCAGGATTACGAAAAGAAACAGAATGAGCGGGCTGAAATGGAAGCTCGTATTAATCTGAATCGAGCCATAGATGCCATTGTGGCAGAAGCTGAGAAAATGGTGCCGTCTACCGCGGGGATAACAAAAGTGGAACGCCTGGAAAATATCCGCGAGAATCGGAAAGAAGAAAAAGAAGCGATCCGGGTCCAAGAAGCCTTTACCACACAGCCGACTGCCCAGACGGAGAAAGCAGGAGAGAACCATGCTCCTGTAGAAGAAAAAACCGAAGACAGTGAACTCACTCCCATCCAGAGATTGCTGAGGGATGATCTGGACCAGAGAAGGAGAAAAGGCAATGGTGGTAAGGGGAAAGGCTGACTACCGGGAGCAGAAACTTCCAGAGTATCGGAACAATCCGCTCCTTGAGGCTTTGCCGGATTTATTCTCCAGCCAGGAACTGCTTCAGGAGTTGAAAAAGCATAATTTTGAGTACAATCCGGAAGAGCGGGAAATGGAGGCCAAATACAGGGTCCATTGTCTGGCAAGACTGTCCCAGGACTTTTACCAGCCCATGCCTCAGCTGTTTGACATCGAAAGCCGAATTTCGGTTATTCTTCGACAGGGCTACCGGAATCGCAATCCACTCGAGACGGGCTACACGGTTCTCGCGAATGAAGCATACGAAGCTTCTGTTGAAAAGCGCCCGATTCGCCAGGTTCCGGGTTATATCCCGAATGCTTCAGGTTTCACCATCATTGGAGTATCCGGTGTAGGAAAAAGCACGGCGGTAGAACGGATTTTGCATCTGTACCCACAGGTTATTGAGCACGAAGAGTATCAGGGGCAGCCACTTCCCATTACGCAATTGGTCTGGCTCAAGCTGGATTGCCCGTATGACGGCACGCTGGGAGGGCTTTGCTACAATTTCTTCGAGACGATTGACAAGATTCTGGGGACGCATTATTACGACGAGTATAAAAAGTCCAGGGTAACCATTTATTCCATGCTGACCGCCATGGTCAGGATTTCCCATGAGTATTCGCTCGGAATTGGTACAAAATAACCACCTCCATATGTCTGGTCAGAAGTTAGGTCAGTAACCGATCGCGACCCAATCCACGGACCTGGCGGTGTTGAAATTGCCACCTACGATGATGGTCGCCCCAGTAGCGGACTTACCATAAATCTTCAGGGCGCCATTATCACCCGCCCATGATCCTGTTGTGGAATAGCTGCAAACTACGCACGGCACAGCAGTGAAGCCTGCAGAGCTATAATCAATTGACAGAGCACTATTCCCGGCGACATTTCCCGAACCGAAAGCCACTTTGAACGGCAACCTTGCCATCTCAACAGTACCGGTGCTCAGGTTGCTAGCGTCGTCACACCCCAGGTTTGTCCTGGCCCCGGCAGCAGTCGTAGAGCCTGTACCTCCCTTACCAACGGGGATGCCGAAACTCTGCCCCTCGTGGTACAGGCGGTAATAGGAAGTGCTACCACCGTCAGTGACCCGAAGTAGGGCAGCATTGTTGAGGGAGGATTCCAGCGTCTTATCTCGCACCTCAAGGGCACGTCGGTTGTTGCCGGTAGAGTCATCCCAGGCTGCTATGGAGCAGGAGCCAGCGTAGGTGCCCTCAACCTTACCGAGGTTGGTGGTATCGTTGTAATACGGTTGAAGCACCAGCCCAGGATTCACCTGCGTGATGATGGTCAGGTCTCCGGTCATGGCATCACCAGCCTTCTTGACCGCTCCGATAGCGTTGCAGGCTCCGACCGCTGTGTTAGCGCCGGTTCCGTCTTCAGATACTGCCAGAGGAGTAGACAGTGACAACGGCCAGCCGATCTCGCAATACCCACTTGTCTCGGCTACCTTCCCGATAGCGGTCAGGAGAGCGCCGGTAATGGTATTTGTGGTAGTGTTGTTGTAGAAGGAGCCGGTAAACGTGCCCAGAGCGTCCCCGACGTAGCCTGAACCGGTTATTCCGTCAGCGATGCCTTTCTGTGAAGTCGTGCCGGGTGAACGCCATGAAATCTCGCGATCCCCGCTTCCGTTGTAGATGCGGTTGTAATACGTTTTGGTGTATCCGTATGAGGTTTCACCCACAAACGTATCGGACGCAGGATGTGTCTCAGGGGAAACAGGGAATCCGTTGGAAGCGATGAACGTATTGGCTACACTGGATGTAACCCACGTTAAGTCGCCGGCTTTTACTCCGACCCTGTCCACTGTCAGCGTACCTGTTGTGAGGTCAAGGGTGCCGCCGAAAACCGTACCGGCAGAAGCGAGGGAGATAGAAAGTCTCTTCGCGGTGTAAGGTTCATAGGATGAATCCGAGAACGCGGCAGGACGGATCATCGGCTTAAAGACCACATTGTCCACCCATGACTGATGAACAGCTACATGGATTTATGAGTGTTGCCGAAGCCAAAGAGGCAATACAAAAAATCCGGAATGAAGCAGCTGATTTGCCTGAACTGTCCATGGACGAGATTGACAAAGAGATAGCTGCATCCAGAGCAGAAAGAAAAATCTTGCTGCAAATTTGATGTTGAATTTAACAAAAGACTGTGCTATAGTAAGGTTGCCGAAAGGGGGCGTTGACATGCCGAACATCCAACCCATCTCAGAATTGAGGAATTATTCGTCTTTGTTAGAGACTGTTACACCGGGATCTCCTGTATATCTCACGAAAAACGGACATGGCGCATATGCCGTCGTTCATATTGAGGATCAGGAAGAGACCGAGAAAATGAAAGCTGCGCTGCGCTACATGTGCGAGATGAATAAAGGAATTCGGGCAGGCGAAGAAGAAGGCTGGCTTTCCATTGATCAGGTCAGAGCCCATATGAAGGAGCGCCGCCATGCAGTACAGGGTTGATTATTCCCCTGAATTTCTTCGTGACCTGGACGAAATCTGGATGTACATCTATGAAGAGTACCAGAACCCAGATTCTGCAGAGCGGATTACGGATGGAATTATTGATACGACGGAGATCCTCCACACTTTTCCATACAGCGGACAGGTCGTGTATTTGCCAGGCGGGATGGACAGCGGGTACCGTATGCTGGTCTTTGAAAACTATGTTATTTCCTACAGAGTTCTTCAAGATGTGGTTCAGGTCGCCCGCGTCGTAAACTCATTGCAAGATTATATGCGAGTATTGTTTCCTTGGCTTAGGCGGCCTAACAACTATGATGAAGATGAATGAATCTAATGCGATTGGGCCGAGGTAGAGATTGAGTTTCTACGCGCCGAAGCGGCATCAAAGAGATGTGGGGAGTGATTCACCCACCGGCCTTCGATGGAATCATGCATCAAGAAAAGCCATAAGGCTTTGTAAGGACCGCGGTACGCCGTGGTTCTAGTTTTTTCCCAAGACGATTATTCTTGGCATCATGAAGAACATGCAAAAAAGGACACCTCACAGATGAGATGCCCTCTTTCAAATGAATGGAGGTTCAGCTTTTTTTCTCGGTTTGGAAAGTCTCAACTTCCTGGTCCAATAAGGCGGGATTAGCGAATTTAGATAATGCTCCAAAGCTCTTTCCGCGTACCTCGGTTGGGGTGAACGGCAAGCCCTGTTCACGGATGCTCTGCACAGCGAAGATCCGGATGGCTTCTGCAAATGAAGTGCCTAGATTCTTGTAGAGCTGTCCCACCTGATTTTTGATATCTTCGTCCATGCGTACCTGATAAACAGCTTGTTTAGCCATGAAGACCACCTCCTTGCACTACGATTGTATTACAGTCGGTGGTGGCAGTCAAGATGGATTTAGAGGCCGCTTCCTGTTTTCTTATCATGACAATCTTTGCAAAGGGGTTGCCAGTTCTCCTGATCCCAGAACAGCCGCTGATCGCCCCGGTGCGGGATGATGTGGTCGACTACGGTGGCGGGGGTCAGCTTGCCTTCCTTCCGGCATTCTGCGCACAGCGGATGCCGTTCCAGGAAGGCTTTTCTTTCCGATCGCCAGCGGGCGTTGTACCCACGCGCATCCGCACCACCGCGCAGCCGGTCACCGCTCCACATGATGTGATCCTTGCAGAAGACCTGGCCGGGAGCACAAAGTCCAGGACAGCCTGGATAGCGGCAGGGCCGCGGCGGTACTCTTGGCATAGCTTCCTCCTTCCTACCAGTCCAGCGTCAGCATGTCGCGGACGTCATAGATGCTGCTGGCGGCGTTCTCATTCTTGAGCGCCCGGTCCAGCCCCATGACCAGCGCGACAGCGCCGTCCACCTTTTCGGTGGATTTTTCTTTGTCGATCTTGATGTTCCCGGCAGGGTCCGTCCTGACGAACACGTTGTCCATACACCAGCGCAGGACGGGGTGCTTGTTATGCCGGAGCGTACCTTCCAGCACCAGACGCATCAGGTCCTTGGTCGGATTGCTCATATCCCGGAAGCCCTGGCCGAAGACAAAGCGGAATAAGCGAAAGGAGACAAAGGAACATGAAGTTCTACAAACTGGAGGATCAGATTATCTTTGCGGACAAGGAACTCACAATTGGGACTGAAATCGTGGCCAACACCACCGACGGCGCGCATGAAAAGCATGTGCCGGTGATTACAGTAACGGGTGATACGGTCAAGGTAGAGGTGGGCTCCGTGGAGCATCCGTCCCTGCCGGCGCATTATATTGAGTTCATCCTGCTGGAGACAAACACGGGCATCCACACGAAGTGGCTGAAGTCCGGGATGAAGCCGGAAGCGGTGTTCAAGCTCGCGGAGGGCGAGAAAGTCCTGGCAGCCTATGAATACTGCAATCTCCATGGACTGTGGAAGGCCGAATAATTGAGTAATGACGGTCATGTACCCTCAATACGTAAACTCTCTATTAGGGCATTTTTACCCAAAAAAACAGCCCTAAAGGGGTTTTATGGTTTGACTGTACATGACCGTCATTTTGCAAATCTGATGTGCAGAATGGCGCACAAATGCAGGATACAGGATACAGAAACGACGGAGGGGATGAACAATGATTGGATAAAGTAACAGCATATTCCTTCCTGATCCTGGCGATGATGCTGGCGCTGCCGGTGATTTCCCACATGCTGCGGAAAAGACCGGTTATGCTGAAGTATACCAACTATATCATTCTGGCGGCTTATCTGGCTGCGAATATGTATCTGACGATTCTGTCGAGGCCGACCCGGATCTATCATCATATGGAGCTGATGCCTTTCTGGTCCTATGTTGGGGCATTGAAAAGGGCTGAGCTGCGGGAAGAGATTCTGCTGAACATCATTCTGTATATTCCCTTTGGGTATCTGGTTCATTATGCTTTTCCGAAGCTGAAGTGGTGGACGGTTGTATGCATGGGATTCCTGCTTTCGGCATTCACGGAAACGGTGCAGCTGTTTTTTAAGCTGGGGCTGTGCGAGGTGGATGATTTGATCAGCAATACGTTGGGGACGCTGGTGGGTGTCGGACTGTATAAGGGATATAAGAGACTGGCTGCTGAGTCAGCGGAAGGGGCATGAGCATCTGTATACCTATTTGGTTGACATTGACGTGATTGGTGGTGCAGATATGGCCGATAATTCCAGTTATAACAAACCGAGTATGACCAATCTTCCACGGGAGCTAGGTGTAGCGATTTTTAAGCAGATTCTTAATTCCCCAGCACCGGATCGCGAGAAAATGCGTGCTGAGAGCAGACGCTTAGTTAAAGGAAATGTCAAAATGAGGGAAAGAGAACTTGCTCAAGGGAATTGAGCTGATTATTGAAGGATGATAAGATTTTTCCGTTGCTTTGTTCTGTGACGGGTTTTCAACGTTCCGGGGAGCTTTGCTACGGGATGTGTGGTTGTTGGGCTAAACCCGTTGAAATCAGAGTGAGGCGATGATGCTGACTTTGCCGGTGAACTCCCATAATCACATGAGTATTCGGGCTGTCCGTGTATCTCTCCGTCAGTTTATTGTCAATTAGATCCGGTCAAAACAATATAAAGCTCAGCGATCTACTGGTAACGCGGCTTATGCAATGAGAAGATTTATGTGGAGGCTGTGAAAAATGAGCGATGATGCTTTTGTCTGCTATTCATCCTGCTTCTGGTGCCATCGGGAGATTGTGGTCGAATACGATGATGACAATTTCCAAACGGAAGAGAACGTAACGTTTCTCGGGAGGCTGGGCAAGGAGACTTATTCCTACTGCCCTTATTGCGGAAAAAAGGAAAGCGGATTCATCCCATATGATGCGAATCAGCCGATAAAGATTGATCATGGGGAAGGGAATATCCCCGATGAGGATGATGAAGAAGACTTCTGGTGGCCGGAGGCGGAGGGTGTCGAGCTTATTGATGATGAAACTGAGGATGACAGCGCTGAGGAGCTGGACGACGACTCAGCTCGGGTGTTGTTTATCTGTCCCGCCTGCAAGGAAAGATTCCGGCTGAATCCGAAGGGACGCAATAAAATCTACTGCTATTACTGCGGAAAAGAAGCAAAAACCGGAGAATAAACCTGAGCGGGACAGAGAATAATCAAATGGCAGATCATCACGAACTGGACAGAAATCCGATTCCCAGTGACAATGATCCAGTGTTTGTCAATGAGCCCTGGCTGGCGGACGGATCGTATAGCTGGATAGAGGATTGGAGTATGGAGCCGGAAATGCAGAAAGATAATATCAGAGTATATGTACCGCTGGACATCAACGCGGAAGCGATTATGAGAAGACTGAGAAGTATCATCAATCGTTATGGGGAAGCGAATGAAGCCAATGAGAGTTCCTTCAGTTATGAAGTGGGTCTGTTGATTAACCAGATTGAGATTTATGATCAGGCGCAGCTTACAGGGGATGGGAAGCAGAAGGCAGGTGAAAACGGATCCAAACACAGCGCAGAAACGGTGCAGTTGGTGAAGCGATTCGTGGATGAGCTGGTGAAGATTCCGGATGGATGCGCGGAGCTGTTTCCCTTTGAGACCGTGGACCGGTTATGCGAGGAATACGGCGTGGATTGCGACCGGTATTGGAGATAAGCTGGAAAGATTCCTTGGCGAGTGAATGCCATTGCTGCTTAACCAAAGACAAAATCTAGTGGAAACTTTTCTTCTTTATCTCCTTAAATTACTCAGTTAAGGAAAGTTTCACTTGACATCGAGATGCTTTTAAGGTATATTGATGCCGTGAAAACGTCCACAACTCAAATTTTACTTAAGATAAGGACGGGAAGTGCCATGATTGGAAGGATCGAAGAACGAAGAATACTTCAATCGCTACTGGAAGAAGAGGAGCCACAGTTTGTAGCTGTTTATGGAAGACGAAGGATTGGGAAAACTTACCTGATTAGAGAGAGCTTTAACTATTCATTTACATTTCAACATACTGGAATCAGTAATAATTCTTTGACTGTCGGGGACAGGAAGCAAGCTCAATTAGATAAATTCGCAGATTCCTTGGCAGAAGCGGGATTCCAGCCGGAGAGGAAACTCAGGACATGGAATGAAGCTTTTAATGCTTTGAAGCAGGTGATCATCCACTCCCAAGAAAAGAAAAAAGTCATTTTTATAGATGAACTATCTTGGATGGATACAAGAGAGAGCGGACTTATATCAGCTTTAGAAAGCTTTTGGAATGGATGGGTAACAGCTCGAAGTGAAAAAGATGTCATTCTAATAGTGTGCGCTTCAGCGACGTACTGGATGATGAATAATATTGTTAATGCCAGAGGGGGTCTTCATAATCGGCTGACAGGGACAATTAATCTGAAGCCATTTACCCTGAAAGAATGCGAGGAGTATTTGGCATCTAAGAAGATTGTTTTGAACCGTCATCAAATATTGCAGTGCTATATGATTTTGGGAGGTGTCCCATATTATTGGAGTTTGCTCAAGAAAGGGAGAAGCCTTCCGCAAAATCTTGATGATCTCTTTTTTAAAGATGGCGCTCCATTGCAGAATGAGTATCGTAATCTCTATCAGGCTTTGTTCAATAAGCCCGACCAGTACATTCGAATCATAGAGGCGCTCAGTCATGCGAATAAGGGAATCACACGTGAAGAAATATGTCGCAGAGCTGGCATCCCCGCTTCGGGTAACTTATCTCATAAGCTTGAAGAGTTGGAATGCTCTGGATTCATCCGGAAATACATTCCCTTTGGATATCAGAAGAGAAATAGCTTGTATCAACTGATGGATAACTACACGCTTTTCTACTTCAAGTTCATAAGGAATAAAGCCTATGATGAAAACTACTGGAAAACAAAATCGAATTCACCTGAAGTGCACGCTTGGAGCGGAGTAGCTTTTGAAAGAGTATGTCTTGAGCACATCCCACAAATAAAAGCGGCTCTAGGGATAGCGGGAGTTTCCACAGAAGTGAATGCCTGGCAATGTGATCCGGATCCGGATCAAGGCATCTATGGCTCACAGATTGACCTATTGATCGTGCGTAGAGATCAGATCATCAATATGTGTGAGATGAAGTATTCTGAGACAGATTTCCTGGCAGATGCTGCATATGACAGGGCACAACAAAGGAAAATATCTGATTTTCTGAAAATCACAAAGACAAAATATGCGATTCATCCCACGTTGGTTACGACCTATGGAGTTGAGAACAACGCCTATTCCGGAAATATTCAAAGCATTATAACAGCAGATCACCTATTTATGTAAATCAGGCTAAAACAAAGACTTCGGCTTCAAGTAGCCAGAGAAGTAAATAACCTATGCATGGATAAGCAGAGCTTTTTATAGAAAGAAACTGTTTTATTTTGCCCAATCTTCAAGGCGAATACCAGGGATCCTTGAGAATTCATCCGTGTTATGCGTAACGACGGTCAGATTGTGTGCAACGCCCTGCGCTGCAATCATGACATCGTATGCGCCGATAGGTGTTCCTGAAGCTGCCAGCTGCGCGCGGAAGCGTCCGAAGAGCACGGCGTCGTCCTCTGCAAATGGCAGAATCGTGAAGTTTGCCAGAAATGCATGCATTCGTTCTCTGGTTCTGTCTCCCCAATGACTCTTTGCAGCTCCATATTCTAACTCTCCAACAGTGACAGAGGAGATAAAGATCCGATCAGGAGAGACGGAAAGCAGACGTTCAATCAGACCGGGATGGCGCCCGTTCATGGCATAAATGCAGATGTTTGTATCAAGCAAATACATCAGAGGGCCTCTCTTTCCGGCAGATCGCTCAGCATGGGTTGATCCCGGTCAAAAGACATATCCTCTTCCTTGCTGTTAAATACCTGCCGGAGTAGCGCCCAAGGATCATCGAAGGGAAGCAGAAAGAGACAATTTCCACTTTTGCGAATGATGAATTCTTTTTCTGAAGTCTGCAGTTCCTTTGGAATGCGGATAGCCTGACTATTTCCGCTTTGAAAGACTTTTGCGGTATACATCTTTCTTCACTCTCCTTCAAAAAGTATATACCAATAGTATATACAGAAAAACCAAAATGTCAATATCCCTTTCATTAAAAGATTCACCAATTTACGGACTATAACTCGTTTTGCCGCCTAAGGATTTGTCCACTTCAGGATTCTTCAGCCGCTTTGGCGGACGGCCTCTTCACAAAGAATGTGACCGGCCTGCGGGAAGTTTCCTTCCGCCCAGTTTATATATGGAGTGCTATCAAAAAAGCATTTTATCTCTGTGCAGTCCAACGCAACCCCTGATAACCCCTTGACAAAACAGCACAGAGGGGTTACAATGAATCAGGCCACAAAGGGGGGATGAACACATGGATGATAGACAAACCAGGATAGAGATGCTTGAGCAGGAAATCGCTGCTTTGCCGATAGGTTACATTTCCAGGAAGAACATTCGTGGAAAAGTCAAGCTGTATCATCAGTGGACAGAGAATGGAAAAAAGAAAAGTAAGTATCTCGACGACGATACAGCGGCAGAATTGTCGGCGCTGATAGAGAAACGGCGCAGCCTGGAAAAAGAGATGCGGGAGCTTAGAAAGCAATTGCCAAAACAGAAGCACACTACCGCAGAAGACACATATACTTTCAAATCTGACGTACTGATTGGGAAAGCGCTAAAACCGCTTGCTGAATCAGTTCGTGGCTTTGAAAGGAGATCCTGCTATGCGGAGCTTGAAAGCTTTCTGGAACGGGGCTATCCGGGGAAAGTGTTTATCCTGTACGGTCTCAGAAGAACAGGAAAGACGACACTGATCCGCCAGGCAATCGCATCCTTGTCTGCCAGAGATTTTGACAGGGCGGCGTTTATTCAGGTGAAGCCTGGGATTACACTCGGGGAGATCAATGCAGATCTGCGTTGGCTGCGGGATCATGATTATCAATACGTCTTCATTGATGAGATCACGCTGGCTGAAGACTTTATTGAAGGCGCGGCGCTCTTGTCCGATATTTATGCTGCCTCGGGGATCAAGATCGTGCTGTCGGGCACAGATTCGCTGGGATTCCTTCTTTCGGAGAGCGAAGAGCTCTATGACCGTTGTATCCTTCTGCATACAACATGGATCCCATACCGGGAATTCGAGCGCGTACTGAATATCAAAGGCATAGATGAATACATTCGTTACGGCGGTACAATGAGCCTGGGCGGGAAGCACTATAACGAGCCCGTCACCTTTAAAACCAGGAAGAGTACGGATGAGTATATTGACAGCGCGATTGCCCGGAATATCCAGCATTCTCTTCGACTGTATCAGGACGGAGGACACTTCCGGCATCTGGCGGACCTATACGAGAAAAATGAGCTAACAAGCGCGATCAACCGAGTGATCGAGGATATCAACCACCGGTTCACACTGGAAGTGCTGACAAATGATTTCAAGTCACATGACTTGGGAATCTCAAAGAGGAATCTTCGTAAGGATCGGGAGAATCCAACGGATATCCTGGATCGCATTGATGAAAAGACGTTTGTCGATGGGCTCCGAAAAGCACTGGAAATCCTGAATCAGAATGAACAGAGCGTTACGATCACAGATGCGCACCGTATTGAGATCAAGGAATACCTGGATCTGTTGGACTTAACGGTTGATATTCCGACGGAATTCATTCCGGTCAAAGACGAAAAAAGCTACAGGACAGTTGTCTCACAGCCGGGCATGCGGTATTCCCAGGCGGAAGCGCTGGTGCAGCAACTTCTGCTGGATAAGGAATTCCAGACAATTTCTGCAGTAGAAAGAGCCGTAATTCTGGAACGAATTCTGAACGAGATTCGAGGCCGCATGATGGAGGAAATCCTCCTGCTTGAAACGAAAATGGCCTATCCGGACAAACAGGTATTCAAACTCCAGTTCGCGATCGGGGAATTCGATATGGTGGCGGTTGATCCTGCTTCCATTACGACGGAAATATATGAGATTAAGCACAGCGCGGAGATGGTGTCGAAGCAATATAAGAATTTGATAGATGAAGAAAAGTGCCAGGCAACAGAATTCAGGTTTGGAACGATCACAAAGAAAGCTGTTATTTATCGAGGAGAGGACGCCGTCGACGGAGATATCCAGTATTTGAATGTCGAGAATTATCTGCGATCGCTGGGAGCGTAATCTGTAAGCGAACAGTTATGTGATAACCCCTTAGAATAAGACAAAAGGGGTTATCTGGAAAAAGAGGCGATGGAATGTGGCTGCGGCTGTGGCATGACTGGCTGTACCTGCGGACCGGAATGTCCGATGATGGGTGGGGAGAAGAGCCCTGGAATCCTGACGAGCCGATGCCGTAACCCATGAAGCGCAAAAAAGAGCGCCTGAAGATAACGGTGTATTGCTTTTTAGCAGAAACGGTCGAATGGATTTCCATTAAGAACGAGTGCCGGAACGATCGCTGCGGCAGGTGAGTATCCGGAATCCTTGAAAACTCACCGGTGTTATGTGTGACAATGGTCAGATTACGTGCCGCACCCTGCACCGCGATCAGGATATCGTATGCACCAATGGGCGTTCCGGAGGCAGCAAGCAAGGCTCGAAAACGACCGAAAAGGAAGGCATCCTCTTCCGTAAAGGGAAGGATCGTGAAATTCGCCAGAAAAGCGTGCATTATTTTTCTGTTTTTTCAACCCAGTGGCTTTTAGCGGCTCCGTATTCCAACTCTCCTACTGAGTAGTCCTGCTGCCGGTTATAGCACTCGGTGAGCTTTTCGGAGGCGGCCTGCAGTGCTTTTTCATACTGGCCGACCGCGTCTTTCTGGAGAGACAGCTATAAGCGGATTAGGAAAGAAGCGCTGATGCGGCTGCCGGAGTATAAGCCCGGCCTGGTATATCTCTACCATTATGTCGGAGCCCGGGAGATGATCCTCCATCTCTGCACGGATAAGAATGATGTGCTGTACGTTTGCGCCGATGAAGTGGAGTTCAACTGGATCGAATCGCAGAAGTTCATGGCCTGATGTGGGTGTCACAATCTGCTTGATAAATATGGTGTTATGATTTATAATCGAAGCAGAAAAACAGGAGAGGAGGAGTATGGATGCCTAACGAAGAGATTATGCAGATGAAGGACCGTATCGTGAGTCAACTGTCTCCTCTTCAGGTTTACCTTTTTGGTTCATACGCTTATGGTACGCCTGGCCCTGACAGCGATTATGATTTTTATATCGTCGTAGATGATCAACATACTGACTGGCATGCGCAGACCGTGAAAGCGTATAAGGCCATTCGTTCTATCAGAACAAAGCCTGTCGATATTCTGGTGGGCACGAAGAGCAATTTTGAAAAGCGAAAAGCTCATTCTTCGATTGAACGAGAGGTTGCTCAGAAAGGGGTGCTTCTTTATGGATGAAGCAATTCCGATCTGGCTGGAATATGCAGACGGTGATTTGAGCACTGCCCAATTCCTGTACGAAAAGCAATGGCCGAGACAACTTGAGATTATCTGCTATCACTGCCAGCAGGCTGGCGAGAAAGCGGTCAAAGCTTTGTATTTGGCGGCAGATATTCCAGGTGGGATACCCAGAAAGCATGACCTTTGGTTTCTACTGGAACAAATCAAAGGAAAGGTCGACATTCCAGAGACTATCTTGGATGCCGCAGAGGAATTGGATCCGTATGCAATCATTGTCAGGTATCCCTCAGAAAACAGAGTGGATGATTATCTGACGAAGAAGGCACTGGAACATGCAAAGCTGATAACCGACTGGGCAAAAGGTGAAATCAACAAAAGAAGCCCGAAAGAATAGAATCGCAGAAGTTCATGGCTTAAGTCCCGGCCACACCTTGTCAATGGTGGTGCGCCGGGGCTCTTGCTTTTTGGCCTTCCGTTTTACGTTCCTGGTGCGGACGCGCAACCGGGCGTGTGGATGGTGTGGCGATTTTTCCTGATCTGTGGTAAACTAACCGTACAGCAGTGGCTGATACCAGAGAGGGGAGGCAGGAACGATGCAGAGATTCATACTCTACAACAGTGATGTTGCCGTGGCAAAGTTTGAACTCAATTACGGCACGATCGTTTCATTCAAGGCATTGCTGCCTGAACTCCTCCCTATGCAGCTTCGAAACGCTTCAGCAGACACATTTACCCTTTGGCTGCAAAACCGATCCATTGACCTCAACACTTTCCAGCACCGTCAATTGGCAAGCGAACTGCTGGGAACCAGGGATAAAACCGCGATCGCAATCATCACCCATATGTTCAGCGTTACGGACACTTTCACTTGTTTTGCTGAAGGAGATTTTCAGCCGAGAGAAAAACTGTGTAATCCCGCGACGCAGAACGATATCAGCGGCTTTATCCTGGTGTCCAGCGATACTTCACTGAACAAGGCCGCACGAGTGACGCCAAACGCATCGACAGATGGGAGCTTTACAAAGACGTGGCGGTTTGAAGATAACCGGTGGTGGCTGTATAAACTGCAGTCTGAAGAAGCCACATGCAGCGAAGTTGAAATCAGCAAGGCGCTTCGTGCGTGCGGATGGGATGCTGCTGAGTATCAATATGTAAAAGGGAATAAGACACGGGTCAAATCATTGAACTTTGTCCATACATGCGAATTCTTTGAACCTTATGATTCTTTCCGCTATACATTTATGGACCGCAGCGATGATGATCGGGTTATTTATAACAATATTGCCTCGATGGGGATTCAATTTGAAGAAGCCTGGACAAAGATTCTGCTGGCCGACGCACTTTTCATGAATACGGATCGTCATATGAGAAACTTTGGTTTCATTCGTTCAGCGGAAACCGGACGTGTTCTTCGAATGGCTCCTAATTTTGACAACAATCAGGCCTACACAGCGAATCCCGGTATGTCTTATTCAGGCGTGATGCTGAAGAACTTTGTCAAGGATTATGGCGAGCATAAAACGATGCTGCAGCAGCTGGTGGAAGCATGTGAGGCGCAGTCATACCTCAAAAAGGCTGCAGAAACCGGAAAATCATTTTTGTAATCCACTGCACTGGCCTTATTGAACGGTCACCTATGATCGATTGGAACGGATGGACAGGGAGCCGCGCGGCGGGCGATGAATGCTCCACGCGCGGCAAATACCATGGGGGACGGGAAGCGCGAAAGGAGAAAAAGATGAAGAAGCTGGTGGGACTGGTCTGCGCGCTGCTGATCGTTTTTACGGTTGCCTGCGCTGGGGCGGAGACGCTCGGGGGAGACGCGGACGGGGAATTGATTTATACGGAAACCGTGGTCTCCGACGCGGGAATCAGCAATGACGACGCCCTGGAAGCCTTTATCAATCAGGCTTTCGGTATCGGGAGCCGCGGCGGAAGGAATATGCTGAAAGCGCCGCTGTGCACCCAGGGGAGCCGCCTGACGGGCGTCAACCGGGAGGCTTATGTGCAGCTGGCGGCGTACGCGGCGGAGGTCGCGGCGGGGAACAGATCTTCCACCGTTTTTGAATTCTCCTTCAATGGTACATATACCGCCGAGGATCTTGGACTTACAACGCTGGTGGACGCGGGGGGAAAATTAACGGCGGAGGCATACGCCAAACTGAATGAGCTGTATACGGTGGATCTCCACCTTGTGCTGAACGCGCTGCTGGTGGATCTTCCCTATGATTTATACTGGTACGATAAGACCCGGGGAACTGGCGGTAGATATACCGACAGCTTCAGTTTCAGCGTTGGGGGCGAACAGGTGACCTTTACGCGAAAATATACCGTTTCCATGATGGTCGCGGAGGAGTATTCGGCTTCCGGAGCGGCGGGAACGACGGACTTCGACACTGATTGCGCGACGTCCATTCTGACGGCCGCGAACACGGCGAAGTCCATCGTGGCCAGCAACGTGGGGAAGTCGGATTACGCGAAGATGAAGGCGTATAAGGACGCGATCTGCGATCTGGTGGAGTATAACCATGACGCGGCGGAAAATGATCCTCCCTATGGAAATCCCTGGCAGCTGATCTGGGTGTTCGACGGGGATCCGGACACCAAGGTTGTATGCGAGGGATACAGCAAGGCTTTCAAGTACCTCTGTGACATGAGCGACTTGACGGACGCGGCGGCACTCATCGTGACGGGATGGATGGGCGATGACTATTCAAGTGCCGGGGGCCATATGTGGAACCTTGTGCAGACCGGCGGCGCCCAGTACATGGTGGATGTAACCAACTGCGATTCGAACAGCGTAGGATATCCGGATTATCTGTTTATGGCGGGCTATGCGGCTACAACAGAGGAGGATGGCCATTTTGGGTATATCTATCATGGGATTCAAAATACCCCCGTTGAATATTTCTATGACGATGATCTGTACAACCTGTACAGCGAGGAAGATCTGATCCCGTCAGAAAACGCCTACACGCCGGCTCCGTTTATCTCCGCGACGCCGGAACAGGTAATGGAGGGCGAAAGCTTTACCCTGCGGGTTGAGGTTCCCGGACAGACGCGGATCCACCTGGGACTGGGCGCCGGGGGCGGCCAGATCACGGACCTGGGGGAACAGACGGGAACAGACGGAGCGGCCAGCTTCGAGATGACAGCCGGTGAAGCCGGTGAATATCAGTATTACGCCGGATATGCAGACGGGAACAGTATCGTCTGGACGGAAGCGACCGTGGCTGTGACCGTGCAGCGGGCCGCGCAGGGCGGCGATCCGGAAATTCTGGGGATGAGCGTGCATCCGATCACCCTGGGGACGAAGACGCGGACGGATATTACCATGCCGGGGCAGGTCGTCATGTATTCCTTTAAACCCGCGACAGAAGGAATTTATATTTTCTGTTCCAGCAACGTGGAAGACGATGAAAATTATATGGATACCTATGGGTATTTGCTGGATGAAAACATGCAGAAGCTCGCGGAGAACGACGACGGGGCGGGAGACGGACACTTCCGGATTCAGGAGAAACTGGAAGCGGGTAAACAGTATTATTTCACGGCACGCGCGTTTTCCAGGGAAGTTTGCTCCTTTGATGTTACCCTGGAGAAGATCGAAGGGATTTACGCGGAGGCCGTGGCGGAGAACGTTTACGCGAGGCCGAACGCCATGGGCACCGCAACGGTCAGCGCCTATTCAGAGAATGGCGGACTGAGCTATCAGTGGTACGAAGTAAAGGACGACGGCAATCAGATCATTGCCGGCGCTACGGAAGCGTCCTATCGATTCCCCGCCCTGACGCAGCCCAGGACATATCTGTGCCAGGTGACGGACGCCAGTGGAATGACAGCCAGCGTTCCGGTTCACGCGATGTTCGACTGCGGTGTGGAAGTCATCAGTTCCGGAGGCGGAGCGGTTCCCGTGGGCGGGAATACGGAGCTTACCGCTGTCGCCGTGGCCAAGTGGTATGGGCAGGACGAGCTGACATATCAGTGGACTTATAGCGAAATGAAATATTACGAATACAGCGAATGGAGCACGCTGGAGGGAGAGACCTCCAATACACTGCAGGTAACGAACGTACAGAAAGCTGGAGCTTATGAGTGCGCCGTGACCGATGTCAACGGAGACGTTTATTATGCCTGGTTCAATGTGTATCCGAAAAGCGGACTGACGATATCCAGGATCGGCGAGTACAGTCGAACCATCCAGGCTGGAGAATCTACGACGCTGGAGGTTGAGGCGTCCACCGACATGGAGCCGATTGTTTATTACTGGTACACGCTGGATGATGATTACAACATGGATTTGCTGGATACGACAGCGGAGCCTCGATACACTGTAGCGCCCATGAACAGTCAGAAATATGAGTGCATGGCAGTGGACGAGAGCGGAGATAACAGG
>JAFUZM010000178.1 GCA_017476605.1 Clostridia bacterium | reverse complement strand
GATGTTCACGGCCACGATGGTCTGGTTGCAGAGCTTGGTGACGTTTCCTGCACCGATGTCGCCGCAGAGGACGACGGAGGAGCCCATGGCCTCAAGAACGGGTTTGAACTTGTTGAACAGCTCTTCCTTGCCACCGACCATGAAGGACAGCGTGCCGGCAACGGCCATGGGCTGTCCGCCGGAAACCGGCGCATCCAGCATGTCGATGCCTTTTTCCGCCAGCGCTGCCGCGATCTCGCGGGAGGCAACCGGGTTGATGGAGCTGCAGTCGATGAAGGCGGCATTCTTTGGCATATGCTCGGCCAGCTTGTCGTCCTCAAGCATAACGGACTTGACATGGGGGCTGTTCGGCAGCATGGTGATCACAAGATCCACGCCCTCGACGGTCTCGACAGAGGAGCCGCACAGGGTTGCGCCAGCCTCGCCCAGTTCCTTCATGGTGGCCTCGTTGCGGTCATAGACGCGCAGCTGATGGCCGGCCTTGATCAGATTCTTTGCCATGGGCTTTCCCATGATTCCCAGTCCGATAAATGCGATTTTCATAATTTTTGTCCTCCTGTTTTTTGTCGATTAGTGAATGTTCAATATCTTATCAATTACAAAAGTCCCATGCCGGTAAGAACGCCACGCAGTTTCTCGCGCTGTTCATCGTTCAGGGGCTGAATGGGCTTGACGCAGTCGCCGCAGTCGTGGCCGATCATCTTGAGGGCTTCCTTGAGAACCACCGGGAACGTGCCCATATTGGTGGCAATGCGCAGGGCAGAGAAGCGGAACTGGGCATCCAGTGCGCCCTCGGCGTCGCCTGCCTTGAACTTCTCATAGATATCCACGGCAATGCGCGGAGCTACGTTGGCACAGCTGGCAATCGCGCCGGCGGCACCGTAGCAGAGTGCAGCGTAGATGAGGGTATCGCGGCCCATCATGACATGGAAGTTCTCGTTTCCGCGGGTCAGGCGCAGATATTCCTCGGTATTGGTCATATCACCGGTGCTGTCCTTGACGCCGATGATGTTGTCAATCTCCGCCAGCTTGGCCACCGTTGCTGGCTCAACCGTCACGTTGGTCTTTGGCTTATTATTGTAGATGATGATGGGCAGACTCGTCTCAGAGGCGATCTCGCGATAGTACTCATAGACCTCATACTGCGTCTGGCTCACAAACATCGGGGTCAGAACGCTGAGTGCATCAATGCCGCCAACGGCTTCAACGGCCTTGGCGATATTGCTGGCACCCTTGGTGGTGATGTCATTGGCGCCTGCATAGATGTCCATCCGGCCCTTGACCGCATCCTTTGTCACGGCCAGCATTTCCCGGTAGAAGCCGAGATCATGGGCATAGAACTCGCCGGTCGTTCCGAAGGGGAAGACGCCGTGAATACCGTTGTCAGCCAGGTAGTTGATCAGGCTGCGATAGGCTTTCTCATCAAATTTTCCATCTGCTGTGATCGGGGTAACAATGGGGACTACGATTCCTTTTGGGGTAAAGCTCATACTGATATCTCCTTTTCTAATGATTTGCTATTGCCATTCCGTCTGAAGGGTTCCGCTTTCATCAAACGAAAGCTCTGTCGGCTCGCCAAGTACCGAAAGTCCCGGATACCGGCCCGCCGCAACATCGCTGTAATATGCCTCAGAGAGCATGATCTCTCCGATATGCAGGCTGTTATGAATTCGAATCACCCGGATGCTCTCCGGCGAAACACGGTTGCAGGTCCGAATGCAGAACTGCACCGCTTCCTTGTCTGTCCAGAGGACAGGGGGCATCATGGCGGATTTTACCACCGTCGAGGTGAGACAGTTGGTATACATCGCGTTGGTATCAATCTGGTCGTAAATCTGTTTGGTGATGGCACTTGCCAGGCCAATGCCCAGGGAATTGCCGTGGCTTTCCTCCGTGAGGTTCAGGAAACAGGTTCTCTGGACCTTGACACCGCCGGTCGCATACGGCGTTGAAAAGGTTCCTGTAATGTTGGGATCCACGCCGGTTCCGGAAAAGTTTTTGCCAATCCAGTCGACGATCAGCACATCTCCCTCACCGACCAGAATGCTCGGCATATTTTTGAATGCGATCTTAAGAAGTTCCGGCTCCCGCTCGGGAATCTTCTCTGCCGGAATCGCCTCAAACATCATCGTCTGGTCATAGGCGTTTTCAAGGCAGGGAATGGCAAACAGGATTTTTCCCGTCCCGAGGGTCACCTTGGCCATCGTCGGAATGTTTTTCGCAATGATGTCCATGCCATCGGAGTGCACCTGCTCGGCGCCGCGCTGCTTTCCGAGTCCCACCGTCATCATCTTGCAGGGGCCACTTTCCACCGGCCCCCGGAAGGCATTGTGCGGCTTTAAGCGGCAGGAGAGGATGACACCATCTGACTCATAGGCATTTTTGTCCATGTAGACCGGCTTCCCCAGCTCGCTTTTCCCCAGATAGACCGTTTCCATGGAGGAGCGAATTGCGCACCCCATCGTCTCCTCGGTGATGCCGTAACCGGCAAGCACCTCTTTCTGTCCCTCCGCCGTCGCACCTCCATGGCTGCCCATGGCAGGCACGATAAAGGGCACGGCCCCGCGACTTTTCACGAAAGATACAACGGAGCGGGTGATTTCATCCACATTCCGGATACCCCGGCTACCGGCGGTAATTGCGATTCGCATGCCCGGCCGGATCCGCTCCGCCATCCCTGAGGTCGTAATTTCCTCAGCAATGGTTTTTTCGATGTCCTCCCGCTCAATGTGCGCTCTCGGAAACTCCTGCGCTGCACGAAACATTTTCGGGATCGGGACCGGCCTAAGCAGTTTTGACACCGTTCCGTCATTTCGAATAATCATGGCACATTTTCCTCCTGTCCGTAACAAGTCGTCGAATGTTCCTTTTAGTTTCTTAAAAAGCTTGAGTCAATTTCCATCTGCGCCCGGTATTTGGCAACCGTGCGCCTTGATATCTTGATTCCGCGTTCCAAAAGCTGATCCGCAATTTTCTGATCAGATAACCTGGCGTTTTTGGTAAGCTCCCGGATCATCTCCTTGACCCGCTCCTGACTCACGCCCTCGCTCATCTCCCGCTGGAAGAAATGGCTGAGGGCAAAGGTCCCGCGCGGACAGGAGAGATACTTGCCCTGAATCGCCCGATAAACGGTCGACTCATGGACCTCCATTTCCGCCGCTACCGCATCGCAGCGCATGGGGAGGAGACTGTACTGTCCAAGGAAGAAGGCCCGCTGCTCCCTCACAATGATGCCGGCCAGCTTTTCCATGGTCGACTGACGCATCTGAATGGCCTGAACCAGCTGGTTGGCACTGTCAAGCAGTGCCCTTGCATATCGCTGTTCCTCACCGGTGAGCGTTTCCGAAAGCCGCTTAAAATTGTTGTCCTGCCGAAATACCGGAAAATACTCATTATTGAAGAGGATAACTGGCTCGCCGTTTTCGATTTCCACCGAAAACTCCGGCATCACAAAGACCGTATTTCCCTCGCTCAGAGAACACGGCACCGGATTCAGTGAGCGAATCGTATCCACACAAGTCTTAATTCTGGCCATCTCGGCTCCGGTTTCCTTTGCGATCTGTCTGAGGTTTCCCTTGCCGATGTCAAGCAGGTGAACCTGAATGAGATCATAGCAAAGAGGGTCCGCCTCCCGCTGATCCAGCTGCAGCCGGAGACATTCCTCAACGCTCCTGGCGCCGATTCCCGTGGGCTCAAGCGCCTGGACGGCCGCAAGTGCCTCCTTTGCCGTTTCCTTTGAAATCCTCTCCTCAGCAGCAAATTCCGTGAGATCCTTGAGAAAATACCCTCTCGGATTCAACTGATGCAAAATGCCTGCCGCAGCCCGCAGCACATCGGCGGATAAACCGGAAAGGCGCAGCTGCTGCTCGAGATCCTCCATCATGGTCACCGGCCTGGCCGGCTCCTGGGTTTCCCGGGCACGCACACGTGCCGCATAGTCCTGAGGCGAACGGATGGGCGGGACATATTCAAGCGCCGGGTTTTCCTGAATCGACTTTAACAGATAGTCACTGACTCCATAGAGATCGAGGGAGAGGAGGCTGATCGCCGTCTGCACGCTTTGGGAGAGCTTTTGACTCTGAACCACTTCAAGACGCTGTTCGCTCATCCTCTCACCTCCTCTGCAGGTATATTAGGATTGTTGATTTTCTTAGCCAATTGTCTGGAATTTGCTTCCTGACAGAACCATCGCGTACGCGATGGGCTACTGTTTCTTTGCCTTCCTGGCCTCACGCAGCGGTTTGGTTGCAGCAAGAACGATGACCGCGCAGGCAACAAGCAGGAACACCAGGCTGATGGGGCTCTGAAGGAACGGAACAAAGTTGCCGTTGGTGCGCATCATGCCGCGGCGATAGTTGACCTCGGCCAGAGGTCCAAGGATGAAGCCCAGGATGAAGGGCGTTGAGGGGATTTCAAACTTCTTGAAGGCAAATCCGATGGCACCGAACAGCAGGCAGGCAATGACCTGGCTCATGTTGTTCTTAAGCGCATATGCACCGATGACGCAAAGGACAAAGACACAGGGGAGAAGAATGTATTTGGGGATGCTGAGCAGCTTCACGAATACACGCAGTCCAAAGAATTCCATGAACAACATGATGACGGAGGCAAGCAGCATGGCGGCAAAGATACCATAGACAACCTCTGCCTGATTCTGGAAGAGCAGGGGGCCCGGGGTAAGTCCGTGGAGCGTCAGCGCGCCAAGGAGCATGGCGGTCGTGGTATCTCCCGGAATACCCAGCGTCAGGAGCGGAACCATGGCACCGCCGATGGTCGCATTGTTTGCCGTTTCAGAGGCAACAACGCCGTCGATTCTGCCCTGCCCGAATTCCTCGGGATGCTTGTCGGAATTCTTTGCAACCGTATAGGCCAGCATGTTGGAGGTGCCGCCGCCGATGCCCGGCAGAATGCCGATGCCCATGCCGATGAGAGCCGAGCGCAGCGCATTCCAGAGCTGGGAGACGAATTCCTGCATGGAAAAGCCGAAGCCCTTGATGCCCTTCATGCTGGGCTGCGTCATGACTTCCTCATCCGCATGGTGGCTCGTCTCAGCAGCCGAGATGATCTCGCCTACTGCAAAGAGACCGACCATGACGGCCAGCATGTCAAAGCCGCCCTTAAGACTGGTATTGTTGAAGGTGAACCGTCCGGTGGCCTCAATGGCATCTGTTCCCACGGTGGAGAACATGAAGCCGATGACACCGGCCATAATGCCCTTGATCATATTGCCGCTTGACAGCGTTGCAATCATGGTCAGAGAGAAAATCGCGATGGAGAAAAACTCATAGTTGCCAAAGTTGATGGCCACGCGTGCAATCTGCGGCGCGATGAACATCAGAAGGAACGTTGAAAAGATGGTTCCAAGGAAGCTGAAGACAACACCGACGCCCAGTGCCTTTGCTGCCTGTCCCTTTCTGACCAGCGGATGGCCGTCAAAGCAGGTTGCAACAGAGGAGGGGGTTCCGGGAATGTGAAGAAGGATGGCCGAAATCAGGCCGCCGGAGATTGCGCCGATGAAGAGCGCCATGAGAAGCGTCATGGCATCCGTAGAAGCCATCGCATAGGTCACCGGCAGGAAGAGGGCAATTGCCATGGTGGCCGAAAGACCGGGCAGTGCGCCAAATACAATACCGACTGCGACACCGATCAGCATCAGGAAGATGCCCGTCGGTGTCAGAACGGCGCCAAAACCAACGCCGATAAGCTGCCAAACTGACATGTAGGTTCTCCTTTCTGCAGATCAATCAGAATCCGATGAGGCTCTCAATGATGCCGCGGGGGAGCAGCTGCTTGAGGCCGATACGGAAAGCAACAAAGACAACGACGGTAAATATGACGGATACGATGGCAAACAATCCGGGGTTCCGTTTCTCTTTCGGCGCCAGGATCATCATCTGACAGAACAGATAAAGCATGGTGGCCAGGATGAATCCGGTCATGTCCATGACAAAAATGTACGCAATGATGACCGCAATCGTCAGTGCGACAGAAATAAGGTCCTCACGGCTTGAGCCCTTGGATGTCTCCTGTGCCTCTGTCGTTTTGAGCTTTTTCACACTCAGGACGATCAGAGCAACGGAAAGAATCGCCAGCAAAATTCCAAGCAGCGTCGGCAAAACTCTGGCGCTTGCATAAGATGGGGTAAGCTTTGGCCTCGTCTTGATCTGCTGCGCAAAGTACAGATAGAATGCACTCAGTGCCAGCATCACAATGCCAAGGATCAGATCCCTGCACTTTTTGAATGACATACAATTCCTCCTTTTTCTCAATCACGTGCCTTCAGGCACTGTTGATACCCTATATCATGCAAAATTCGTGCCAACTTTTTGGAATTGGACCAAAAAAGTTTTTCTTCTGTTTTCGGGAATATCCACCGCTGTTGTTCCTCTGTTTTCCGCCACCCGAACCCGTTCCTGTTGCATTGGGTTCCCCGGGATTTCATGAAAGAGAGAAATCCCCAGTGTTACAAGGGTTTTCTGTGGTTTCATGGCGATTTCATTTTAAAACTTTCACCATTTCATAATGAAACCACGTTTCACTCTTTTCCCTTTTCATTTCCTTGTCTGAACCCTGTTTTTGTCCATTTCTCTGTGTCCCATTTGTTTTTTCCTGCTTCGCCTTCCTCTTTTACCCTAACAGAAAATTTCACCCGCTTTTGGTTCATCCTCTGCCCTGTTCCTTCCTTTTATTATATTGTCCCGTCTTTACCCTGTACTCTCCTTTTTTTGATTTAACAAAATCTTTATGCCGATTTTTCTAAATTTGGCACGCTTTTTGCATATATATTGGCATGAGGGGTTTTTCCCCCGAAATAAAAAGGAGGATACATCCATGAAGAAACTTATCACCCTGGTTCTGGCCGCTCTTCTTGTCCTGACCGCGTTCTCTGCACTGGCAGACTGGCCGGAGCGCACCATCGAGCTCATCGTTCCTGCCAATCCGGGCGGAGACACCGACAACAACGCACGTGCGCTTGCCGCTGCCCTGACTGAGGAAATGGGCTGGGAAGTCATCGTCACCAACATGAACGGCGGTGCCGGTGCTGTCGCATTTGAAGATGTTCTTGGAAACCCGGATCCGGGTTATCGCTTTGTGTTCTATCACAGCGGCGCCTGCATCACCCAGATCATGGGCATGTATGAGGGATACAACATTGTTGACGATTTCAAGCTCGCCGGCATGCCGATCCTTGACTACTCCAATGCTTTCGTTATCAATGCTGCCAATGAAAAGTTCTCCGACGTTGCTTCCATGGTCGCCTACATGAAGGATCATCCTGGCGATGTCACCTTCGCTACCGAAACCGGTTCCTTCACCCATCTGCATGTTCTTGCTTTCGAGCAGGCTGCTGGTGTGAACTTCAACATCGTAGATGCCGGTACTGCTGCCCAGAAGACCACTGAGCTCCTCGGCAAGCGCCTCGACGTCATCGGCACTCAGGCCGGTCTCGTTCGTGACTACCTCGACACCGATGATCCCACCCAGAAGTTCACCTGCCTCGGCATCCTGGCCAATGAGCGTCTCGAAGCCCGCCCGGACATCCCGACCCTCAAAGAGCAGGGCTATGATGTCGTCTTCTCCAAGTTCTTCTATCTGGCCGCTCCGAACGCCACCGATGATGCCGTCATCACCGCGATGAACGAAGGACTTGCCAAGGCCGTCGAGAACCCGACCTTCGTCGAGTACAGCAAGAACGCCTATGTCAATCCTACCTACATGACGCCTGAGGACACAGAGGCCTACTACAGCGAGCAGTATGACATCTATGCCTCTTACCTTTCTGATTACGCCGAGTAATTCAAAATCTCTTCGTTCTTTCAATACGCCCCTCACAGGGCGTATTTTTTCGTCTTCACCTTGCGTTTTCTCCGCAATTTTCTTATAATAGGACTATCTCGTTTTATGGGGGCCAACCTATGATTCATATTGCATTCGCTGTACCGGATTCCGTCCTCGTGGATGTCGTCCATGAGGCCTGGGCACTCCACGAAAGAATCTTTGGCAAAAGCCTTGACCTGAGGTATACCGTCACCTTTGCCATTGAGCCTGAGGAAATTCTGACCAAGCACTTTGACGCCGATGTCATCATCAGTCGCGGCGGCACAGCCGCTGCGCTCAAGGAGCAGAACTGTCTTATCCCCGTCGTGGAAATTCCCATCACTGTCTCCGATATGACGGAATCTCTGCGCAGGGCGATTGCAAAATACGGAGAAATGCCGATTGGCGTTGTCGGTACCGTCAATACCATCCGTGCCATCTATTTCATGCAGAATCCCTTTCCCGTCCCAATCCGTCCATATACGACCAGCAGTGTTCATCTCCGGGACCTGGTTGAGGGAATGGAACGTGCCGTTAAGGATGGCTGCCAGCTGATCCTGGCCGGCCACAACACCTGTCATTACTGTGATGAACACGGCATCCCGGCCGGTCTCATCTATTCCTCCGTCGAATCGGTGTTCCTTGCCATCATTGAGGCAAAGCGCTGTGCAACTGTCGTCAAGACCGAACAGGAAAATTCCATGATCGTCCGCGGAATTGTTGAAAACGTCTTTGAGGGCATCATTGCGGTGGACCAGGACAACATCATCCGGACCTTTAACCCCGCTGCCGCTGCCCTGCTGAGGCGGAAAACCACCGACTGCATCGGGCAGCCGCTGAGCCAGGCCCTTCCGGAAGGACGCCTTTCCTCCATATTGAGAGACCGTCATCCCTATACAAATGAGATCATCCGGATCGGCGGTGACAATTTCGTCCTCAACAGTGCCCCGATGAGCCATGACGGAAAGCAGCTGGGAACGCTTGTCACGTTCCAGGCCGCGCAGACCATAACCAATGCGGAAAGCCGTCTGCGCGACAGACTGAGAGCCAGCGGTCATCTTGCCAAATACCACTTTGAGGATATTCAGGGGGACAGCGCCTCCATCCGCTCCGCCATCCATCAGGCAAGACGCTTTGCTCATGTGGACAGCAACATCCTTCTCTACGGGGAAACCGGCACCGGCAAGGAGCTGTTTGCTCAGTCCATCCACAATGAAAGCGATCGTTCGGTCGGTCCTTTTGTCCCTGTCAACTGTGCCGCTATTCCGGAAAACCTCATGGAAAGTGAGTTTTTCGGCTATGAGAGCGGCGCCTTTACCGGTGCCAGCAAGTCCGGAAAGACCGGTCTCTTTGAATCGGCTCACGAGGGAACCATTTTCCTGGATGAGGTCAGCGAAATTCCTC
>JAFUZM010000177.1 GCA_017476605.1 Clostridia bacterium | reverse complement strand
CAGCTACTACGATTATGCAGAAAGCTACTATCATGGAATGTTGAATGGTATTTTTACATCCAGAGGCTTCGTACCGGATTCCAATGTAGAAGCAGGCCTTGGAAGACTGGATCTGCGTATCAGAGATCAAGACAAAAGAAGTGCGATTCTGATGGAGTTTAAGCGTTCAGAGGAAAAAGAGAATCTTGATGCCGACTGCGATAAGGCGATTGCACAGATCTTCGAAAATGGCTATGACAAGAAGCTACCAGAAGGTTATGAACACCAATTGATTTACGGCATTGCTTTTTATGCCAAGATGGCAAAGGTGAAATTCGCGAAGTGATGGATGAAAGGCAGAGCCAGACAGCAAAACAATTGGAGCGCTGTGGAGATTTGTCTATTTACAGTAAGAGAATAAAGCACAACTGGAAGAGCTATCAAAGCCCTGCCGGCTGTGAAGCCTGGATGCCTGATTGAACAGAATTGTATTGAAAGAGGTAAACAATGACACTGGATGAATTGAGAGCCTATGGTGCGGAAGTGGATACAGGACTTGCGCGCTGCATGAACATGGAAGCGTTTTATCTGAATCTGGTCGGTCAGATTTTTGATGAGGACAGATATGATGAGCTTGAGAATGCCATTGTATCAAAAGACTTTACGCATGCCTTTGAGATTGCGCATGGTCTCAAAGGCATTTATGCCAATCTTTCTCTGACGCCATTGCTTGAACCGATTTCCGAAATGGTAGAGCTGCTGCGTACCAGGACGGATACGGATTATTCCGGCCTGATTGGAACGGCAAGAGAAGCGTTTGAGGAACTGAGACAACTGGTCTGAGAGTGAATGTTCCTTTGCCTGAGATGCATTTGAGAATGATGAGAAGCTGGCAATACTGTCCTGTGCCTTAGACAGCATATGGCGGGCAGAATCTTTATGAGAAGGCGGAGAGATCAGCGGAGCCGGAGATGCAAGCAATACCGTGATGAGTACGTATGGTTTCAGGAAGATGGACGCTTGATGTGCTCACACGTTTCTATTTAAGGGAATGCTGCGTCATGAGAATGCCGGCCGGTTCTATCATCCTTTTGCGAACGGATCGAAAGCAAATGGGACGGATACTGTGAAAATGCATCCTTTGAACGGATGAAACAATCCGCTGGATGAAGGATGATGATCACTGCACTGGGACAGATGATCCATGTGGATGTCCGGGGGAAAAGAGGCAGGTACGGGGCTGCTCTCAAAAAGAACAGAACTCGAGGCCTCTGTCTATCCTCGGGTTTGTTTAGATGGATGGAAACAGGGATGACGCTTTGGACACGAATACTTGTTTTAGAAGATCAATTGCAGCAGGTCATCCTGTGTGATGTGCTTGTGACTTAATGACAGTCTCACTGCTCGCTATGAAAAAGAACGTCAAATCATACGAAAAGCAGGCAGAAAATGGTTCGGATGATGCTTGTCATCTTGTTGTGCAGATCATTACTGCTTTTAACGGAATGCAAATCCGGGATCGCTTTTATTAAACGAGCTTGGCAAGATTAGTGATACTTACCTGCAGAGCCTGAGTAGGACAGATATGGATGATTGTGGACAGATGAGACTGAGGAATGAACATAGAATTCGGGAGATAAAAAGATGGAGAAAAGAAAACTGCCAGTTGGCATACAGAGCTTCGAGCAGGTCGTAGGCGAGCAGTATCTGTATGTCGATAAGACTGAATACATCTATTATCTTGTGCATACTGGAAAGCCTTACTTTCTAAGTCGTCCTCGTCGCTTTGGCAAGAGCCTCTTTCTTTCTACATTGAAGGCATATTGGGAGGGGAAAAGAGACCTGTTTAAGGGACTGAAGATTGAAAATCTGGAACAGGATAATCCAGAAGCATGGCAGCCTCATCCTGTATTTTATTTTGACTTTACCAGCGATAATTATAATGAAAATGAAGCTTTGGAAGGAATTCTTGAAAACTATCTTGTAAGCTGGGAGAACAAGTATAATGTGACTCCAACACCAAAGCAGACGCTTGCTGTACGGTTTAAAAGATTGATTGTTGAGGCTGCGAATCAGACCGGGAAGAAATGTGTTATTCTTGTAGATGAATATGATAAATCATTACTTGAAACAATGGAGAACCAGAAACTTCTAGAGCACAACAAAGCAGTTTTTAAAGGCTTTTTCAGCACATTAAAGAGCGAGGATGCCAACATTCGATTTATCTTTATTACAGGAGTTACAAAGTTCAACAAGGTAAGCATTTTTAGTGATTTGAACCAATTGGAAGACATATCCTTTGATGATGACTATTCTGGTCTCTGTGGAATAACAGAGAAGGAAATTAAGAAGCATTTTGAGCCTGAAATTGAAGGAATGGCACTGGAGCGATCTCTTACCAAAGATGATTGCTATGAAAAACTGAAAAAGACATATGATGGATATCATTTCTCGGCAAATGGGATGGGTGTATATAATCCATACAGCCTTTTAACAGCATTAAAGAAGAGACGATTTGGGGCCTTTTGGTATGAGACGGGAACGCCGACTTTTTTGGTACATAGGCTCAAGGAAATGGATTATGATGTTCGCCAGTTTAGTGAAAGAACTCTTGAAGCAACAGAGAGATTATTATCAGATTATAGAATAGATAATCCGGATCCAGTTCCACTGCTGTATCAGACCGGATATCTGACAATAACGGATGTTTCTGACCATGACATATTAACATTGGGATTTCCTAATGATGAGGTTCGATACGCGTTTTTTGAGAGCCTGATGCCGGAATATGTGAGCAATTACAGTTCAGGATCGGGGAAAGACATCTTTGCACTCAAAAGACACGTGGAAAGTGGGAATACAGACGGTATCAGGAATACGCTCAAAGCATTGTTTGCCAGTATCACGTATACAACCAGGGACACGCCATTTGAGCATTACTTTCAAACGGTCATCTATATCACACTCACGTTACTGGGCCAATATGTCCACTGTGAGACGCATACAAATGCGGGAAGGATTGATTGTACAGTAATAACAAAGGACTACATTTATCTTTTTGAGTTTAAACGCGACGATAACGCAGATGCCGCACTCAAGCAAATTGATGATATGCATTATGCAGATCCATTTGTGGCAGATGAGCGAAAACTGTTTAAAATTGGTGCAAGCTTTGACTCCAAAACCCGGCAGTTGGACGAGTGGAAGGTTGAGGAAAGCTAAAGCATATAGCCGAGGAAGTGCTCGTTTAGGCAATATGATGGAAACAATGCCGGCATTCCCGGACAAGCTTCTTACTCCGAGTGTGTAGCTTCGCTAAGATCATCGTCCAGTGATGTGTTTGACTCGAGGATTGGGTCAGGGGGAAAGAAGGAGATGCTTATATATTGGTAAAATAATAGTATGCATTTTCGGATGTTTTGAGGTATAATACAAATGGTGTGTACATGTACTCAAAAAGATGATATTTCCGGTTTTGCAAGCGGTGCTGAGGAAAACGGCATTACAGGTTGTGTGTTCAGCAGCAACTATGACCAGGGAATGGTTCCTCAGGATTTAATGAATTTCTGGAGCACTGAGGGATAGAAGGATCAGCAGGAAATCTGTATCTGACTATTTGCAGATGGAAATGATGCGCAGGTTCAGAAACCGATATGACCGCAGGACGGAAGACGCCATTTTGTACCAGACGGTTACGAAAAAGGGAATCGTTACTTCATGAGAGAACCTGTTGCGGATTTTCTGGAACGAACGATTTTGCTGCCGGAAGGATGATCAACCAGTATGCAGGTGAAAAGATGACATCGTTTCTATGTCAGGGGACAAGCTTCTGTCCTATTCCTGCAGCTGTGAATGATCACAGACATGTTTTGACATTCGGAGCCTGATGTCGAGATAATGAAACGAGACGGAACTTTCTCAAT
>JAFUZM010000176.1 GCA_017476605.1 Clostridia bacterium | reverse complement strand
AACAAGCGGAAAGTATACACCAATGAGTACTGGATTTCAACTTATACGATTTCACCTACTTGTAGATAATCCAAAATGGATTCATATACGGGCTATAGCTCTACCCACCAAGGCTGCAGAAGAATCCCATTTTTCAAATTACTGTGTGAGTATTTTTTGAAAATAGAATGGAGGAATTGCCATGTCACCGGAAATCGTTAAGCTAATTACTGGATATTCCATGAAAATCGACACGGGTTCCAAGGCTTTTTTATCACCTGTTCCAAGAAAAGTGCTCAACACTCTGTTCATTATCTTGGGTTGACTTGGAGCCTCTGCACAGGGTGTTTAGCCAGCGTGCGGCCAGGCTACACCCTGTACCACTCCAAATCAACCCGAATAGGCAATAATCCCTGCATGTTCTTGCCACCACAGGTGGTAAAAAAGGCTTGGAACGCATGGCAACTTTAGTTTGGAACTGATGCCAATTTTTCTCGGAACTGATGTCGATTTCTTTTGGAACGGTTGCTAAATTTCGTTTGGAACAAGTGTCGTTTTTCTTTGGAACGTCTGTCGATTTCTATGGTATATGCACATATATGTTCTGATTCTGAACATCCCCTAAAAGATGTGTTTTGTAACAGTTCTTTGTTGCATCAATATTGACCGCTGTGTATGCTTTATTAAGCATGAGTGTTTCAAACTGACTGTTACGCGCCAAACCGGAGTCATGTTAGCATCTGTCTGATCGGCATTCTAAGGTTGCACACTATAAAAACAGGTTTCTGACAATTTTAGAGGTGGTTGATTGACAGTTATTGCTAATTGATGATTACTCTGTCTTGACACGCTTTGTTAATTGCAAGTCCAAAAGCAAAAGTGGCAAAAAACAGCCTAATTATACCTTGGGGGCATAGCGCCCCCCTTTTGACCGCAGTATCATGGTATAACACCCAAATGTACTGGATCGACTCCGTCAAGGCAGAACCAGTATCTGCTGCGTTGCTTTTGACATAGGCTCAGGTTGAGTAGACTATAGTGTCTCTGAGAGTTCCGTGCTATTTCCTTTCCGGGTGTGTGCAGAAAGAGCCGATTTGATGGATTCAAAAGTTCTTTTATTCTGCCTGCCTTGTCGTTTTGGGTTGTATCTCTGAGAAACATAAACGGGAGATATGAGGGCAATATTGTGCATTGACGGCAGATTGTGCGAGTGCTATGATTTCGACGTTAGTTGTTTCTAACCTAATCCCCCCAATATTTTTTTGAATGTGCGTTAGCTGCATCTAACACAAATCCTCGATGGATGTCCGCTCTTTTGAATACCCGTCAGAGCAATCTGCGTATAAACAGGGCCAGCGCTGAAAGCCGTGCAACTGTCAAAGGATTGCGCGCGGAACAAATGGGGGATTGCAGAACGACAAGAGAGATGGAGTCTGTCGTGACGGTTCATTCTGTCATGACAGTTTTCATACAAATTTAACCATGGAAGGAAGATATCTGTAATGAGTAAACTTGCGGTTATTTTTTGGAGCGGTACCGGTAACACGGAGACCATGGCCAATGCGGTGGCAGCAGGTGCCAAAGATGCAGGCGCGGCAGTGGATATGCTGACCTGTGGTGATGTTGGGGACATCTCCTCATATGATGCAGTGGCGCTTGGATGCCCGGCAATGGGTGCAGAAGAATTGGAAGACAGTGAATTCTTGCCCATGCTGGAGAGCATTGAAGGTGTACTGACAGGAAAGAAGGTTGCTCTGTTTGGCTCCTTTGGCTGGGGCGATGGAGAATGGATGCGGACCTGGGAAGAACGCTGCAATGAAAAGGGGATCGCGTTGTCGGTAAACAGTGTGATTGCCCATGAAGCACCGGATGAGGATGGACTGGCAGCATGCAGGGCGATTGGCGCAGCGCTTGTAAAATGAAAGGGGATAGAAAAATGAAGAATCATAACGTACTTCGACTGGTCGTATTGACTTGCGTACTTTGCCTGCTTGGCAGTTTGGCGGTGGGAGTTGCAGATGGCAGCTATGTCCTGATGAACATTCCCTATGCGGCGTTCTATGCGGCGGAGGTGACGGATGCCTCGAAAATAGATGCTGTGACCTCATCTACCATGATGAAGCCTCGCACAATTGGACTTGCAGGCGGCTCTTACCATGTAGACCCGGCAGGCAGCGATATTACCGGTGTGGTTTTCCCTGTCTATGTAGAGACTCTTGATCAGCTGGCAAACCTGGGCGGTACGGAAATCACAGATGCAAGTCAGGTGGAAATCACCGTAACCAATAAAGGCCAGGAATCGACCACAACTTTTACCGGCAGCGAAGCGCTGTTTGAGGCACCAAGCTATTCCTGGTATGTGCTTGCGGAAACACCGGCTGTGTATAAGACAATGAGCACAGAGGGAAGCTTCTCTGCAGTCAATGGGGAGCCTGTTTCTCTTGAGGGCGCTGCAGCTCTTATCTATGATCGTCACGCAGATGTTGTGATCAAGGTAGATGGCATTGATGATGCCCTGGCCGAGAAAAACGTCAGCGGTGTTGTATTGGTTCTCAGTGATGAAACCAAGGTGGGTCTGCGTCATATCGCGAATCTTTGGCGGAAAGCACAAATCGGCTTTGCCCTTGACAGCGACATTTGCGAAGCTGTGAAGGGAAAAACGATTGAGAGCATCCAGTATATCACGGTGGATGGAGTGTATTCTGTTTCGGTTAACCTTGCAATTCCGGCAGATGAAGCACTGCTGAAACTCACAGGTACCTATATCAATCTGTTCCCTGAATTTGCCAAGGAGGAGTATAAGGACTATTGGATGGAGTGCATCAAGGCGTATGTGAAAGAGGATGCAGAAGCCGAAATGTACTATACCATGCTGACCGACGGTTTCATGGGCACATTGAAGGGGCAGGACGCAATGGATGCGTTTGCAAGTGATCCCAGCACCATGGTCTTTGATTGTTTCTTTGAAAACGGTATTGAAAAAATCTCCGTCAGCGGCAATGAGATCTCTGGTGAAGATGCGGAGGGCAAAGAGCTATTCCACCACACCTACCATTATGTGCAGGATGTGCCGGTAACTTTCTTCGGTGAGCCTATGGGAGTCAGCCTGCATATTTATCAGGCAGAGGAAGCAGACGCAGGAATGTATACCTACTTTGCTTTCGCAGATGACACTCTTGCGGAAACCTATCACATTGAATTCCGTTATGGCGAACATCTTGAAGACATGGGCAGCTATTCGGAGGGTGAATATGCCTACTGGCTGGCGGCGGGCATCAATGACGGATACAAGGAGAATCAGATCAAAGCGTGCATCAAGCTTTTTGTGGATGAAAATGCAGGCGGAGAGGAAGAATAAAGGGCACCGTATGAGGGAGTGTTTCGCTTCCTACAGATGGAGGGGAAACGAGACATTTCCTTGCCTCGCTTGAATACAACTGAACATGATGAAAGGCGCATCCTGAGTATTTCAGGATGCGCCTTTGCCAAATAGCAATTGAGATAATTGTGAGGAAACGTATGGAGATTCGGAATAGACCGAATCTCTTTTTTGATTGTGGGTTTCGCAATTGCATGAACGTTGGAAAAGCAAATGCGTAATAGACTGTCAGGGAGATGCGTCAAGGCAATGTTCTGAATCAGAACATTTTGGGCCCAAATGTGTGTTTTTCGGTACAGACAATTCCTCTTTCATTCGCTATGATTATATGGCGAGGAGACTTGCAGGTGAAACTGAGATACTCCAAGGCTAAAGAAGAAACGTATGAGAAGCTGAATGAAAGACCTCTGTATCAGCTGCTGCAGGCAATGATCCGAACATCCGGCATAGGACGAAGACTGACGCGACGTGACAGCGCGGGAAGCCGACGATAGGGGAAAATGGACTACAGCGCAGAAAGCTTTAAAATTGCCGGGGTCGGGAAGACGTTGGAAATGCAGATGGCGACGGACAAGCAGGAAAAGTATGCCTGGTGGGATAACAGGGCGGCCATCTCTGCAGGCGGAAATCTGGCAAGCTCTCCGGGTACAGGAAATTCAAAAAAGGAGAGAAAGAAAATGAAAAGATGGATGCGGGAATATCTGCTGGATGCAGGACGATTGTCGGAGCTGATCAATCAGGCGTATAAGAGTCCTGAGATTCAGGAGGCTATTGGGGAAAACGGAGGGCAGTATGATCCGGTCAATCCCGACTGGATTGATTTGAAAGGTTCTGCTGAAATGACAATGGCAATGCAGAATATGCTCCCTAAGGAGTTCCCCTTCTTACCGTTTGTTGCGGTGATAAAGGATCCGGAGTGGACGTTGATTGTAGAGGAAGAATTGAGGGAGAATCATAAGCTCAGGTACATCCTGATGATGGTGATTCCGGATGTTCCGATGATCTACATGATCAACTATGACTTTTTTCATACCAGTGCCGTCGTCAGCCTTTCTGCCTGGGAGATGGCGCATGTATCGGAGTGCGCGTGCACTGCACTGTCTAAGATTCAGACAGTGAGAGAACCTGCGGTTCCATACTTGGCGAAGGCAGAGATTGAGCATTTTGCTTTGTATCTTGGCAGGACACCATTTTGCAGGCGTAACCGTAGCTGTGAATTCTATGATGATGCTGGGACGGAAGAGGGTGAATACCTGACTGGACATGTGGTGGAGGCAAGGCAGCTGGAGGCAACAACTGTGGTTCGGGGACTGCTGAGTGCCTATGACAGCGATGCAGCTGCAAAGGAACCAGATATGTAGCGTCGCTCAATCAGGACATGAAAATACCCAACCGGTTTTCCATAGCATTGAGCACTTTTCAAAATATCTGTTTTGCACTTTTCAATCATTTTGATGCGCACTTTTCCGAATTGTTTTTCTCAAAAGGCATCAAAGTCAGATTGTAGGGCTCAATATGCGTATGAAAACCCGTTATTTTCCTTCGCTGCCCAGATATCCATGACGAGACTGACTGTGAGGAGTTGGCCTGTTTGCGCTGCAAACAGTTCGTCAGGCGACGCGCACTGATAAAAGTCACTAAGCCGAAAGACTAAGCTATTCGTCAGAGAAGGCCGAGATTCTGCAAAGATATCCCGACACCCATGGACCGCAGGAAAAATAAACGGAGTAGTAAGCTTCCGCTCGGTCTGCCTTGTTCTTTTCATGGTGAACTTGTTTTTGAGTTCAAAATGGATTATAATTGACATGAATTGAGATTCGTTGATTTTACTGGTTGGAGGTGGACATTTCTTGGATATGGAAGAATTGATTCTTCATTTTATGGAAAACTATTATCCACGGCAGGAGATTGTCTATCGGCTTCCGGTTTCTCTTCCTATTTCAGAATTCTGGCCGGAGGAACTGGCGCATCGACACAGTCAGGCCGTTCAGCTTCCACTGCGTACTGTGGCGGATGAGCACTACTGGTATGTTCCTACAAAGAAGCTTCTTGCAGCAGGAGATAAACTTGCAAAGATCGTGCGCTATGAGGATACCAACGCACTTCCACAATATGCTCATGAAACGAGTATTATGGATGAAGCGTTTTATTCTAGCGCCATTGAAGGTGCATTCAGCACCAGGGCAAAAGCACACGAACTGATCCAAAGCGGGAAGAAGCCTGAAACAAAGGATGAACGGATGATCGCAAACAACTATGAGGCACTTCGCTTTGTCCTTGACCATCTGGATGCTCCAATCAGTGAAGCGATAACGCTCGAAATTGCACGCATTCTCACAGCTGGAACGCTCGAAGATGAGACAAAGCATGGATGGAGAAATGGTCCGGTTTATGTGATCTCCGGCAGGCAGAAAGTGGTTTATGTTCCTCCTGACGCAGATAAGATTCAGCCTATGCTGGATGATCTGTTTGCTTTCCTTGCAATGGAGGACGTTCATCCCATTATCAAGGCATGTGTGGCTCACATTTACTTTGTGACCATTCATCCGCTCTTTGATGGAAACGGGCGTACAGCCAGAGCATTGTCATACATGATTCTTCTGCAAGCAGGATATGATTTCTTTCGGCAAGTGCCTATCTCAGGACTTCTTGCTCAGGAACGTTCAAAATACTACAAGGCGATTCAGGCATCCCAGAATCCCGAAAATGGGAATGATTTCACTTATTTTGTGGAGTATTATGCGGACATGCTTAATAGAAGCATGTCCGAGATTCACACTCACATGAATGAGAAATGGCGTCTGGAGAAACTGAGAAAGGACGCCGCTTCTCTTGCGTCCGTTGACCGGCTGGCAAACGGTATGGAATGGCTGTACAGCAAGGAGATTCACACCATTACGACGGACAAATGGAAGGAAAAACTGAACGTTTCCTTTGAGACCGCAAGAAAAGACTTGACCTGGCTTGCGGATAATGGATATCTGGATGTTCGAATATCCGGTCACAAGAAGTTCTTTGATATCAAGACGGAGTAAGATCGGGCCCCACTCAGTCCTGGGTGGCTATAGACAGAAAGGCATTGTGGCAGCAGTACATATGAAGATTTGCTGTTGCGACGGGTCTTGAACTGTTCCGAGAAAGAAACAGGCGGAATCTCTGCGTAAATTCACTAAATCCTTTGACAATCTCTGAATCATCTGCCACAATGATGTAAAATAGATGGGGTAATTTGATCAGTCATGCCATTTCGGTAAGAGACATGCCCATTGCGACAATGGCATGTAGGATACAGGTGCCTGACAGAATTGTTCAACAAATCAACGAAGACAGTTTTCTGGGAAGGAGGGGGCTTTCGTGGGAACGTATGTTAATCCCGGGAATCAGGCTTTTGCTGAAATAGCAGATACAGATTATGTGGATAAAACCGGCCTGATTAGTGCAATAAATAAGACCATAGGCAGAAAGAATAAGCTGACCTGTGTCTGCAGACCCCGGCGTTTTGGAAAAACGTATGCAGCCAGAATGCTGACGGCATACTATGACTGTACCTGTGAATCACATGCCTTGTTTGAGCACAGACGTATTGCAAGAACCAAAGAGTATGAGACATTCCTCAATCAGTTTAATGTTATCTATTTGGATATCACCGGATTTATTTCTGAGGCAAAACGGCTCCGGAAATCTCTCAGAGTCGTTCCTGTTTGGATTGTGGATGCGATCCAGGACGATCTTCCTGAGGAGATCAAAGGAAAAACGCCCAATGAACGATTGCTTCGATTTGTAAAAGAAACGGGAAAACAGATTCTTTTCGTCATAGACGAATGGGATGCAATGATACGTGAGGCAAAAGAGGATCCTGCTGCTCAAGAGGCGTATCTCAATCTTCTTAGAGGATGGTTTAAGAATGAGAATTTTACACCAAAAGCAGTAGCGGCTGCTTATATGACAGGCATTCTTCCGATTAAAAAGGATGGACGTCAGTCAGCTATTTCCGATTTTGTAGAGTATTCAATGCTGAATCCCGGGGAGTTTGCGAAGTTCACCGGCTTCTCTGAAAATGAGGTAAAGCGTATTTGCAGGAAGTCCAAAATGCCGTTTGAAGAGGTGAAGGACTGGTATGATGGCTATGAGCTTTCCGAAACGACATCCATCTATAATCCGTATTCCGTCATGAAAGCCATGGTGTCTAAGGAATGCCAGTCCTATTGGGGAAAGACGTCGGCGGCAGAAGGACTGACAGACTATATCAAACGAGATTTCGACGGATTACAGGAGACAATTGCAAATCTTATCGCAGGATCGGAAGTGGAGGTTCACACAGATGGATTCCAGAATGATCTGCAGCGGTTTGGCTCAAAGGACGATATTCTTACCTTGCTGATTCATCTGGGGTATCTGACATTCAACAGAGAGAATAAAACCGCGCATATTCCCAATGAGGAAGTACGAGGGGAGTTCAGAAATTTTCTCATCAACGATGATGTGGGCGAACACTGGGCCCGATTGATCAGGAGATCCAATAAGGTTTTGAATGCCACGCTTGCCTGTAATGATGAAAGTGCGGACGAAATCGGAGCGATCCTTGAGGAAATAAGAGGGGAGCAATACGCACCGCAGTACTATAACAGCGAACAATCGTTAAGAGCAATTATAAAATATGCGTATCTTTCGGCAATTGGAAAATATGTAAAGCTTGAGGAAGTTCCCTCCGGAAAAGGAATTGCCGATATCATCTTTCTCCCTGCATCGAGTGCGAAATTGCCTGCGCTGATCGTTGAACTGAAGTTTAATAAGACGGCAGGAGTGGCCATTGAGCAGATAAAGGAAAAAGGATATGAGGCGATTTTGAAGCCGTTTGAAGGGAACATCATTCTATGCGGAATCAATTACAATTCGAAGACCAAGAAGCATACGTGCAAGATTGAGCGTGCATAGCGGATCGGTCCATGTGGGTGAGACTGTGGTCAAAGAATGAGCCGTTCGGGAAATCCGAACGGCTCAGGAGTTACGCTATAGAGTGTGGCTGGAGGTATGATAAGGATTTTGCCAGATGATCTATGATATCACCTGAGGTGCAAGTGGTGTATATCCGGCATCCAGCCAGGACCCTCGGGAGGTGAATTTCTCTGGGGATGCACAGGCAGGAATATAGCGTGTGATTTGGCGTACTCATTCGTGTGCCTGTATTCCCATTTTTCCTCCAATGTCTGGAAAGTTCCACATTTTTTCAGTTGAAATACCTTCGCAAATGCATTCAATATCTGATTTGCATCTATTTTTTCCGTTCGTCAACGGACATTATTATGGATTTTTCAGGGAGCTTTAGAATGATACGAAAATACTGCTTCCGTCTCAAGAATTACCTGTGTTTTCTACCTTGTACAGACAAGGTGGTTTTCCACGATGCAAGACTCAAATAATCTGCTGTTTCACAATGTGGTGGGGAGCTCTTTCTGCCAGCCATTATGAAAAAACAAAGCCATGGACAAGCCATGGCTTTTGTTTGTTTTAGCTGTTGATCTCGAGAATCTTGTCGCGGAGTTCCTTTTCGAGGCGTCCAAGTTCGACAGAGGCCTCTGCACGCTTCTGAGCACCTTCGCGCTGAATCTTCTGAACCTCGGTGAGGGTCTCGATGAGGCTGGTGTTCGCAATGCGGATGGTTTCCATGTCGATGATGCCGCGCTCGGCTTCCCGTGCGGTCTCGATGGTTCCGGTCTTGAGCTTTTCGGCATTGCTCTTGAGGAGATCGTTGGTCATGTCGGTAACAGCCTTCTGTGCATGGAGAGCTTCCTCTGCGTGCTGCATGCCAAGGGCGATGACCATCTGGGATTTCCAGAGCGGGATGGTATTGGCAATGGTGGACTGGATGCGCTCCGCCAGCACATTGTCATTGGTCTGCATGAGGCGAATCTGCGGGCCCATCTGGACGGAGACCATACGGGTCAGCTTGAGGTCATGGACGCGCTTCTCAAAGCGGTCAATGAGCTGTGCGAAGTCGTTCGCAGCCTGTGCATCTGCCGGATCGGCGGTTTCCTGAGCCTTTGCGAGGAGCGGCGGGAGATCCTCCTCACGCAGCTTCTTCAGCTTGAGCTCGCCTGCAATGATGTACAGGGTCAGCTCATGGTAATATTCCTCATTCTCAGAATAGAGGCCATCCAGCATCTGAGAGTCAGAAATCAGCTGCTTCTGGTGGCCCTGCAGGGTGTTGATGATTTCGGTGATGTTGACCTCGATCTTATCGAACTTGGCCTTCATCTGGGTGAGGTCTGAACCGGCCTTCTTGAACAGGCCAAACAGTCCGGAACCCTTTTTCCCGGCGTCGGGATCAAAGCCCTTGAGTTCGGCGACCAGCTTGGAAAGCATATCGGAAATGGCACCGGTATCCTTGGTCTTGACATCCTCCAGAATACGATCAGAGAACTGGGAAATCTTATTCTGAGCGGCATTGCCGTATTTGAGTACGGTCTCGCTGTTGGTAATGTCGATGCGCTCAACAAACGCCAGAACAGCACTCTGCTCTTCAGGAGTCAGATTATTGAAGTTGAGGGAATCTTCCTCAGCGTCAATGGGCTCAATCTTTGGTGCAACAGGAATGGCTTCTTCCTTTGCCGGGGCTTCAGCGACAGCGACAGCTGCTGCGGCAACAGGCTGTACAGCCTCAACAACTTCTTCAGCAACAGAGACGGCCTCTTCAGCGGCGGGAGTCTCAACGACAGGGGTTTCGTCCTCACCGGGAAGGACGAGGCTGGGAATCTTATTCTCCATAGTGTCCACGCTCCTTTTTGAAACAATAGATGACACGAAAAATTGTGTAGGTAAATAATACACCATTTTGAGAAAGGTGTAAAGCATTATATCCTTTGAAACAGGAGGAAATGCCATTGAAACATCCGAAATCGGGATGGACAGAAAAAAGAAAACGCTGAGCGAGAATTCGCTCAGCGTGGATGTGTGTTATTGCGTGATGGACAGAAGGCCGCCAAGAGAATTCTCAACCTGCTCCATCAGAGAGTTGATTGTCTCCTCATTGGAAAGATCATCTAATGTGATGACCGCGCGATCTGCAATGGACGGAGCAATTTCGCCGTCTGCAGAGCTGAGAGAGAGGGTAGCAATCGGAGCATCAATATTGGCAATGTTCAGAGAAACATCGAAAGCAAAGTCATTCCCATAGGTCTTGAGGGAGCCGTCAAGGCTGCCGAGGACAGTGGATTCGCCTGTGCTGGAATCTGGCATAGCGAGGGACAGGGAGAAATCAGCAGAATCATCCGTTGCAGTGCCTTCGAAGCTAATGGTGAAGAAGTATTCCGGATCGCCACCGTCGGCAGAATAGCCATAGCCTGCATCAATGTTCAGAGCGTTTTCGGAAGCGACGAGTTCAAATCCGTAATAATCGTAGGACTCCGCATCGGCATTCTGAGTGGTGAGACCGCCAAACCAGGAAATACTGCTGTCTGAGGTGGCCTGAGCCATCTGGAAGGAAGCGGCCTTGGCAACGGTGTTGTATTCGGTCTCGTAATTGATGGTGCCGTCATCTGCAGTGACAGGAGTGATATTGGTAATGGTCGTCTCCTTGTAGTTGGTAACAAAGGCGAAATAAACAGGATTTCCCTCGTTGCTCATTCCAATATACACAGAGATGAAATTGCCTTCATCCGGCAGGATGCCCGCGATTTCCTCAAGCGCCTCATCAAAATCCTCGTCGGTTACAGTCATATCAAGGCCGGCAGTGGCATAGAGCTGATCCAGAATTTTGGAGTTCTTGATATCCTGAAGAGCAGCGGCAAAGAACTCAACGGCATTCTCGTTTGAAAGATCCGCCTGGATGATCTGAGCGGGAACATCGGAATCCAGATCCCAGGTCTCCGGCTTATACTGATCAATGACGACAGCATTGGTAAGAACCTCGGTGGTATGTGAGAAGTCGATGTTCAGCATCGCGTTGGCGATTTCCTTGGCAGCAGCATCATCCTTCTCAGTCTGATTGAGTTCACTCTGGACCGCAGAGAGAACTTCCTGAATCTTCTCATAGGAAACCAGAATGGCGTTTTTCGGGATGAGGTTGCTGCCGAGGAGAATGCCTTCATCGGCAATCTCTGCAACAAAATCAACCAGCGAAATATCCGCCAGGGTGAGCGCAGCCTTTACGAGGTTGTCCTGCGTATGGAAGACCAGGCCGGCCTGCTCAATGATATTTGCCATAAGGGTCATATCATCTGAGCTCATTGCGTTCAGGAATTCCGGATTAACGGAAACCTTAAGGGTAATGTCTTTTGCGCTGGTGCTCTCTGCAAAGCTGAGAACAGGTAGTGCAAACATCATGATCGCAATCATGACAGCAATTATTTTCTTCATTTTCTTCATCCTTTCGTATACTCAACGATAACAGACGACTGTGTACAACAACACAAATACATTATAATGGAAACGTCAGGGATTGGCAATCGAATTTTGAGAAAAAGAGGAGGAAACAAAAAAATACCATGGTATTTCTCTCTTGGCCAGAAAGAAATACCATGGAAATCAGCGGGAATGCTGCTGGTGCCTGCAAAAGAGGAGGAAACAGCAAAGAAGGATAGCGGAAAGACAGGAAAGACAGATGCCCATCTTGTATCCACGGGTGTGATAATCAAACCGAATGGTATGATCCCCCGGCTCCATCCAGAGGGACATAAATGCATAGTCACAGGGAATGATTTCAGATTTTACTCCATCGACGGAGGCACTGAACTCTTTGCCGTAGGGAATGGTAAAAATCAGGTAGCCGCTTTCCTTGCAGGTGATGTGCGCACTGAATCCGTGTGCATCTATATCAAACCGATCACAGGAGCGGCTGCGAAGGGCGCTGACGCTATCTGTCCAGTCCGGCATAGAGCCAAGGTCAAGAGACGGGAGGCGCTGCCTTGCCGTAACAAGAGCCTCGTCGGTCAGCACGACGGCAGAGAGGAGCACCTGTCCGATGCTTTCCGGGGTCATCGGCTGATTCTGAGGCCCGGTGCAGGCAGTCATGAGAAGTCCCATCGGAAGGGCATTTGGATTTTTATAAACGGAGAAACCGTTCTCCTCACGATCATAGACAAATCCATCCGGCACAGGATCCTCGGCATTCTGCCTAAAATACTCGCGAACAGAGAGAAAAGCCCGAAGGGCGGCATCTGCATTTGGCGCAGAGACCGTCGTCGATTCATTATATCCAAAACCTGCCTGAGAGACGAACCGGCCCACATAGGAGGATCGCAGGGAATGAAAGGAGGTCAGAGAGGATGCCCCACGCAGGAGTCCGTAATTTCTAAGCTTTCTGCCGTAATCAATGCGGGTATATTCGCTCTCATCCGGAATTCTGAGAGCTTCCAGTGTAGGCTCTGCAATTTCGGAAAGCGTATAGATTCCGTTTCCAGGAAGATCCCCACCGGAAAGGAGGTAATGGTCGCCTGTATAGATATAGGCGGCATAGGAAACGACACTGCATATGCAGATAGAGAGGAGCAGCAAACGATAGGAGACCCGACGCCGAAAACGGATCAGCAGAAAACAAAGGATACCACTGACGCCTGAGAGCAGCAATGAGAGCAGGACAAACGGGAAACCGGATCGTGCGTTTCCATATCGTCCGAGAAGCAGTGCATACAGCTTTGGAAAAGTCTCCTCAACATTTCGCTCAAGCACCTCTGCCGGAATCAGAAAAGGAAGTGTGAGCAGGAGCGTGAGAGCGGTGCATATCCAAAATGCATGTGAAATCCCGGCACTTTCCGGCAGTTCCCCGTGTTCATCAAGAACATAGATCGTGGAGAGAGTCATGATGAGAACGAGACCGTACCACCATCTGGTATAGGTCAGATTGCTTTCAAGGGCAAAGAGCCCGGAGAGGATGGGGATAAAAGAAAACGCCAAAAGCAGGATGAGGAGCCGCTTCAGCCAAGGATTCCCTTTTTGGAACATCAGAAAAGTAAGGGTACCGGCAAATCCGAGAAGAGGGAGCCATGCGGCGGTGCTTGACCATGAGGCGGCATCCCCATAATAGGCATGAACCACATTGCTCTCAATGGGCATCAGGAGAACGCGGAGACGTTCCAGAAGATCAGGGAGAGAAAAGGGCTCAAGAGTAAGGAGAATGCCATTCCTGGTAATCTGCAGCATGTAAAACAGAGCAGGCAGGAGAAGAAAAGAGGCAAGGCCACAGCCAAGGGCGGAAACGAAAGCGGTCTTCATCAGTCGGGGAAATCCGTTCCATTCTGGCGAGAAAAAGCGGAACAGTGTATAAAGGAAACAAAGAAGCGCGCTGCCAAACATGAAATAGTAATTGGTGAGGGTATTGAGCATGCAGTAAATGGCAAGGGGAAGATACCCCCGATCTTCCTGCATGCAGGTTTCTATCCCGAGCAGAAGAAGCGGGAAAAAGGCGATGACCTCGGTAAAATGGTAAAACTGGGTATTTACCACCGTGAAGCTTGAAAATGTGTACAGAACAGATCCAATGAGCGCCCGCCGCTCGGCGGCGGACAAGGCTTTGCACATTCTCAAAAAATACAGATAGGAAAAGAGCATGGCACAGGCATGCTTCATTATGGCCATGACGGAGATGCCATAGGGAAGGGCAGATTTGCTGAGAAGGGCAAGAGGCCATACGAACGGGCTTCCCAGCGTATAAAAGGCATAGCTGCCGATGGCCGGTGCGCCAAGAAAGGTATTAAAGGAATAGGTATCAAGACCATTTCGTATGATCCGCCCGGCTTCCACAAGAAAGGGAAGCTGCTGTTCAATATAATCCCCCCGTGTGACATACTGCCCATGCCAGGGCAGTATTGCGGGGCTTAAGGCAAGGAAGGAAAGCACAAGGCCAAGAAGGAACACACAGATGGGAGTGATCCTCTGCTGCGTTTCATGCATGATGCAGTACCTCAATCTGATACAATTAGACAGGGGAAGGAAAGCCGGAACACGACCGGCCTGCCTGAAGTATACTTGAAAACCATGGGGGCATCAAGGGTGAATTCCGGATTTCATTTTCGCTCTATGGCTGAAATTCAGGGAAAGAGACTCAGCGTATCAGCGGCATTCATCCGGTTTTTATGGAAACTTTCTGTTGACAATTTTGCCGGCATGCAACATAATTGCAAGGACTGCTGAGGGCTGCCCCTTCAAGAGAGGTATGGAGCAAAGCAATGACTACGCCATTCAGTCCGGCAATGATGAAAAGAGGGAACACAATGTCAATTGATATATTGGATGATGGAATTCGAAATGTGCTCAAAAAGAAAAGCGGGAAACTATTCCTTGCTATTCTTGTGATTATCTCTGCGGCTGTTTTCTATTTCACAGCGCTCAAACAGCGCTATGTCATGATTGACGAGTTTACGGGGTTCCATCAGGCAGAGTATGTGCGAATTACCGCGATCTTTTTCACCTGCGTATTTGCGATCACATGTCTTTTTGAACTTGGAGAACTTCGTCGTCTGCCGGCCGTTTATGCGCTTGTTGCGATGCTCATGACCGCTCTGATTGTTCTTGGCAAGATTTCTCTTCTTGATTATCAGAGCAACGATTATGAGATCTTCCTGAGCAGCTGGATATACGAATACTCTCTTCTCTCCATTCCGGAGGCGCTCGGCGCCTTTGTGGGAACAGACTATTCACCGCCCTACCTTTATTTCCTGATCCTGATCTCACGGATTAAGGAATTCCCATGGCAATACTTAGTCAAAGCCATATCCGTTGCTTTTGATGCGCTCCTCGGATATGGCATCATGAAGCTGGTCGGTCTCAGAAAAGAAGGTGCGCTTTATCGTCTCGGTGCCTTTTTTCTCACCATGGTGCTCCCTACCGTTGTTTTCAACGGTGCCTACTGGGGACAGTGTGACGTGGTTTATACCTCCATATGTATTATGGCGGTCTATCACGCGTTCAAGCGTCGGGATGCCCTAACTTTCCTGCTTTTTGGCATTGCTCTTTCCTATAAACTGCAGACGGTCTTTTTCCTGCCATTTCTCTTCCCACTCTGGTTGCGGCGCGACATTCGTCTTCGGTATCTGATTTTACTTCCTGCAGGGTACATGCTGATGATGGTTCCAGGCTTATTGGCTGGGAAATCTCTGCATTCCGTTCTCACAGTTTATATTCAGCAGGCAGGCAATTATAACCTCATCACCATGAATGGTCCCAGTATCTATGAGTGGTTTATTGCAGCCTCTGGTTCGTCTGCAAAACTTTATGAAATGTTTTCTCAGATGGCTATTTTCCTTTCTTTTGGCGTGCTGATTATGATCTGTTTCTATCTGAGCCTTCATAAAGATGCGATGGATGAGGATGTGACGTTACTTTCAGGACTTCTGTTCCTTTCCGCTATGCCACTACTACTGCCTAAAATGCATGAACGTTATGCGTTTGGTGCGGATGTAATGTCTTTGGCGGTCTGCATGTATAAACCAAAACGTCGGTTCCTACTGCCTTTCTGTTTCGGACTCGGGTCATATATTGTCTATACGGCAGGATTGGCGGGAGAGAAGATTATGGCAAAGCCGTTTGCATCCTGCTTCTTCCTTGCAGGTGTCATTTTGACAGGAATAGAGCTCTATTATACGCTCAGAGAAAAAGAAAAAGGCCTGCAGATGGTAAAAGCATAGGGAAATTACTTTTGAGGAATGAACAGACTGTGAATATGTCATGAGTGTTGGCAACTTCCTTTTACATCTCAGTAGGGATAATTTTTGAAATAGGATTTATATTGATCGTTCTAGATTAAACATAGAGAATTGAAGGAAAGGCAACTAATACCTGTCTTTCCTTTTTCCTTCTCTTACTAACAGTAAGCATTTCCGTCTCTTGCCATCAACAATTGCCAGATGGATATCTTCTGTCAGAATCTGAAATTTTCAAAGGATGAGGAGGCAGATCGGCATTTTGACAAAATCAGGATTACAGTGGGTTATATTCATTTTTACAAGTTTCTTGATGTCGTTGATTTCCCTTGGTGGACTTGCAATACCCGAAGAAGATACAATGGTATATAACCGGCCAACTGTGTTTGCAATAAGCTCTTATGATAAGAAAAGTGGCGCAGGGGAATCCGTATATCTATCCATAGAAGATGTGATTGATGATAAGGAGGGACTGTCCTTTCAATGGTTTGAATGCCAGGATCATAATGGTACTGAACCATATGCTATTGATGGGGCTTTAGAGAAAAGTTATGAAACGCCACTGTTCTCCGAAATGGGAATACGGTACTATTTTTGCAAGATTGCTGAGTATTCACCCGAAGAAAACGACGATCTTCCTATTTTTATTGTAGCATATACAGGCTTGCCGGTTTTATCAATTGATACAATCGGTGGGTCTACCATATGGAATCAGGATGAGTGGATTCCAGCTACTCTCACGGTTGGAACAGAAAATGGGGGAGTGTCTGAACAGAAAATCTTTGCTAAGGGCAGAGGAAATAGTTCATGGCATTTGACTCCGAAGTGCTCTTATTCTGTGAAATTTGATCGGTCTATTCGCCCTCTCGGGTTGTCGATGGGGACACATTTTGCGCTCATTCCAAACTACACGGATAAGACATTACTACGTGATTGGTGGGCGGGATATCTTTGTAAACAGGTATTTAATGATGAACACTGGAATCCCAGTTATGTTCAGGTCGAACTTATTCTGAATGGCTTGTATATGGGGAATTACAGTTTTGCAGAGAAAATTGAGATTGGCCAGGAAAGGATTAATATACCATCTATAAAGAAGATTTATAAGAAGACACATAGCACAGCGGGATTAAAGCTGGGCGGCTATGTTCTTGAAATAGATCAGCATCTATTGGAAGAATTAGAAGAACTTGAAGAACCTGAAGATTTGGAAGAATTGGTATTTCAAACAGAAAGTGGTGTATTCTTTTCTATTAAAGAACCCAATTTGAACGAACTGCCAGAAAATGATCAGGAAGTTATAGTTAAGTATATTCAAGACTTTATTCAACAACTGGAAGAGAAGATTTTTCAATTAAAGGATTCTCAGAGCCACAATGAACAGTCTTGTTTTGATATATTGGATATAGATTCTGTTGTAAACTGGTATTTGTTTAAAGAACTATCTAAGGATGAAGATTCTAATTTTTATTCATCTGTTTTTTTCTATTACGATCCTCAGAAGGAACGTTTGTTTATGTCACCTCAATGGGACTTTGATCTTGCTTTTGGAAACTATGGAAAAGGACAAATAGATTCACCTGAAGGACGTATAATTCAAAATTCTTGGTTTGATGAGTTTTTACAGTCTACGGTATTTACAGAAAGAGTAAAAACAAGATGGAGGGAAATTAAACTACCTATAGTAGAAAAGGCTATTCCGGCTCTGATACAAAAGTCGGAGGACATAACAGTAAGTGCCAATATGAATTTCGAACGATGGAGGATACTAGGAACACATGTCTGGAATAATTCAAGTGGATCAGATGAGCGATTGACATATCAATCAGAGATAGACTATATGGTTAATTGGGTAATTAAGCGTGTTGAATGGATGGATGAAATGATAGAGGATTTATGATAGAAAATACAAGAACATGTGAAGCTTCTTCTTTTAGGCATGAGTTTAAGTACCTGATTTCAGACGCTCAGATAACCTGCCTTCAGCAGCAACTAAATCCCATAATGCATTTGGATTCGCATGCTGGTGCGAATGGTTTTTATAGTATTTCATCTCTGTACTTTGATGATTATTTTAATCGGTGTTTGTATGATAACATTAATGGAGTTGATCCACGAGAGAAATACAGAATCCGGATCTATAATGCAAATCCGGAACATATGACACTGGAGTGTAAACGTAAGGAAAACGGAATGACCCAAAAAAGATCTACAGTTTTGACAAGAGAACTGTATGATATGCTCGTAAAGGGAAATGTTCCGTTAAATCTGCAAGAGCAACATCTGGTTGTTCAGAAACTGACATGCGAGATACTTCTAAGACAGATGAAACCCGTTATTATCGTATCCTATGATCGTATTCCGTATGTATGCGAAGCTGGAAATGTGCGAATTACAATTGATAGGAATTTAAGTTCATCAACACAAACAGCCTTGTTCTTGTCAGGAAAATTTGCGAGACGTCCGGTTATGCCAAGCGGGATGAGCTTACTAGAAGTTAAATGGGATCATTTTATTCCAGACGACATTTTTCATGCAGTCCAGATAAAGAACCTTTTCCGAACAACATATAGCAAGTATGCCTTATGCAGACAATATAAGATTTAGGAGCATCAAATGGAAATAATCAGAAAGACTTTTTTTGATGGTTATGCCAGCGCAGACATTGGCATGAAAGCAGTTTTTATGGCGTTACTGGTTGCACTTGCAATTAGTCTCTATATATATGCTGTATACAGAGGAATAACAAGCAAGACATTCTATTCAAAGAATTTTAACTTGTCGCTCATAGGCGTGTGTTTAATTACGACAGCAATTATTGCAACAATTCAGTCATCCGTAGTTGTGTCCCTAGGAATGGTTGGGGCACTTTCTATTGTGCGATTTCGAACGGCAATAAAAAATCCAATGGATTTGATGTTTTTGTTCTGGTCGATTTCTGTTGGGATTATATGTGGTGCCGGACACGCAATTTTTGCAGTTGAACTTTCGCTTGTGTTAACGCTTGCAATTTTAGTGCTTGAATGGGTTCCAGTGGGTAAAGCACCGATGATTCTTGTTGTTAACTGCGATGATATAGATGCTGAAAGGAAAGTAACTGAACATGTAAAACAGTATGCAAAACATTTTACGGTGAAGTCGCGAAATATGACAATGACAACGCTTGATTTAACAATAGAAGTGCGGACAAATAGAGCATCTGACTTGATTCGGAAGCTGATAGAAATACCGGGTATTCGTTCTGCAAATCTGCTTCAGCATGATGGAGAGGTAACATTCTAAATGAAACATATACGCCGAGAAAAAAATATTCATTATATTGAGCGTATTTTCCCATACCTCTTTATGATAATGGTTGACATTGTTTTCCTTAGATATTTCTATGTTTATGGAAATCATTATTTGAATTCAGACCCTGGCAGCGAAATTCTTTTGGCAAACCTGCTGAACAAAACAGGGGAAATTTTCTCAAAGCGGTGGTATTATTCAACGGAGATACGTTTAATTGACATCGCAATGATATATCGCATCGGGTTACGATTGTTTAACTCATGGCATTCTGTCAGATGTTTTGCCATTACACTTGCACTTGCTATGTTGCAAATCTCTGCAATATATATGGTTCGAACATTGGGACTTAAGAAAACGGCACCTATATTTGCTGCAATTCTTGCAATTCCTTTCAGTGAGCATTACATGTTTCTCGTGGCTTATGGATGTGTTTATTCGGGACATATTGTACTTGCTTTTTTGCAATTAGGCCTTGCAATTCGATGCGCACGGGATAGAGCGGTAGGACAGCAGGCTATAAGATATATTGCACTTCTTCTTATTGGTGTCATTTCAGGCTTACATGGTATTCGTATGCTGATGCTTGTGGGTCTTCCTTACATTCTGGCAACATGTATTATAGCCTTGAACTCTGCAAAGAAATACGATTTGAAATCTATCTGGGATATGGAAGAAGGCAGACTTATTTTAGGAAGTGTTGCAACTTTTGCAGGATTGATATGCGGATATCTGATTAATGCTAAGATACTGGCATCAATATTTTATTTTAAAACATATGACGACACGTTGTTACTCCCCTTTTTGATGGATTCGTTCATTCGCCAATTCCAGTTTTTTATAGAAATGCTTGGGTATACAAATGGAATATTATTTACATCAGTTGAAGGAATTGGAAGCATTCTTTCCATTTTTTTATGCATAATAATGTTTGCTCTGGGAGCTGTTCAGGTTGCTCGAATTTATAAAAACCAGCTGTCTCCAGAAAAAATGATTGGGAATGCATTTATAATACTTGCTGTGGTTTGTGGAATGCTGATTAACTCAACGACAGGAAAGGGATTATACGGAGAAGCAAGCGCGGTTGCCTATTATTTTATCGGATTTCTTCTTATGATCACACTGATTTTTCAATATATTGAGAAATCAGAATTTCAAATACCAGGAATTAAAACACTATTATCAATTGCAACGGTGGGAGTTTTCTTTATTAATGGATATAATACTGTGCAGATAAATTTGCATGGTTGGGAGAATCCTATTGAATCTGCCGCATATTGGTTGGATGAAAACGGCTATACAAAGGGGTTTGCAACATTTTGGAATGGTAATGTATTAACCGAAGCAACGGACGGCAGAGTGGAGGTGTGGGTACTCGAGGATCGCGGAGAGAAATTTGCTGTGTATAAATGGCTTCAGGAGGTCAGCCATTCTGAAGAACTGCCAAAAGATGAAGTGTTTTTTGTAGCACAAAATTATGAAGTGGAAGCTCATCCGGAACTGTTTACGGAAGAAAGAAAAGTGTTCGAAGCGGATGGAATAATGGTGTTTTTATTTCATAGTGCGAATGAGATACCAATTGTTGCAAATTGAAAGAAAAAGAGGTATTTGAATTTCTGATATAGATAGCAGTTATTCCTGATGAGTGCTGCGTATCTCATGAAAGTGATTACCTTTAACTCACATTGATGAGTTTGAGTATACCTGCAGCTGTTAAGAGGTATGATATGACAAGACACATTTTTCGATCAATTGCATTATTGGCCATGGCAATTATGGTGGGATTTCTGATGCTACTTCTTGTTTACTTGATTCCTCAAAGCAAGCTGGATGTCAATGTTGAAACATCATTACCGGTTCTTCAGGCGGAACATGGCGGAACGACTGCTATGGCTTTGATGCCGGAAACAGAACAGGATTTTTTTACAGATGCTATTATGGTGAATACCTGCTATACAGTGAGAGGATCACTGATTGAACAGGTATTGCTTTGTCAGGGATACTGGTGGGGTGCACCTGCAGACGAGTTAGCTGACTATTTTTATGCGGACAGCGCGAGACGTGACGAGATGGAACTGCATATTTATGGCAGATATTGGCATGGATATCAGATATTTCTTCGCCCAATGTTGACAGTTTTCCATATCAACCAGATCCGTATGCTGGTGCTCATGGCACAGACAATATTGGGAATTGGAATCATCTATCTGCTGTGCAAAGTAAAAAAGGATAAGCTTATTGTGCCTGTGGTTGTCCTCTGGTTGCTGCTTATACCCATCATTACACTGATTAACCTTACATATGCAGCTGTGATGCTGACAACAGAGCTGGCCATGATTTTTCTTCTTTGGGAGAAATGGCACAACAGGTCATTATCAGATAAACTGTTCTTTCTGATGGAAGTCAATGGAATATGCATCGGATACTTTGATTTACTCACGTATCCAAGTGTTGCCTTTGCAGCGCCTATGATTCTATTCTATTGCTTAGATGCAGAGCGAAGAGTAACCCTGAAGAAACGTGTCTCGCAGTTTCTTCAGGGAGGAATCGCGTGGGCACTTGGATATGGAGGCATGTTTCTGGGAAAATGGATACTTGCAACTCTGCTGACAAATGAAAATATCATCAAAGATGGCGTGGAAACCTTCTTATTTCGCAGCTCAGGGGAGTGGAAGGGAGAAAAGATTGGTTTTGTTGATGTTTTGCAGGCCAATATCGGTTACTATAATACAGCTGTATATAAGATTTTGCTGATTGCAGCCGTTGTTGCTTTCTTGCTTCTTTTGAGGAAGAGCAAGTTGAATATTCAGCCAGACATTTGTATTGGCGTTCTGCTTTGTATGTTAGTTCCATTTGGATGGTATTTTTTGGTTCGAAACCACTCAATGATCCATGCTTTTTTTACATTCCGGACATTTAGCTCTTTCCTCGTTGGAGCGTTAGTCCTGCTTTATCAGTCCATCGTAGGTGAAGATGAAGGAGGCCTACATCAGGCGTCAGAGGGGAAGGAAAGCAAGTGATTTTTGACAGGATGATGTTCATATCATGTTTCGAGTAGAGGATAAGTATATTTTACCTGCAAATGACTTTTTTGAACTGCAGGAACGATTGGCTCCGGTAATGCACTCGGATGTATTTTCCAGAAATGGCCATGGATATGATATCAGCAGCGTATATTTTGACGATCCAGAGGATAGTGCATGGCAAGACGGGATCGATGGAGTTCCAATCCGAACCAAATACCGAATTCGGGTGTACAATGGGGACTTTTCGGTGATCAAGCTGGAAGTCAAGCATAAGCGCTATAACCGGATCGCCAAGTTATCGGAGACAATTTCACCGGAGGAAATGATATCATATTTGCACGGGAAAACAGGTGCATGGAACATGAGCGATGCCCGGGATGAATTCAATCTGGCTGTGAGCAGGAAGCGAATATTGCCCAAGGTTATCGTTTCCTATCATCGAAAGGCCTTTGCCTGCATGGCAGGAAATGTAAGAATTACCTTTGATAAACAGCTTGCAGCAAGCTGCCGGATTGATCTGTTTGAAAAGGGAATCATTGCAAAAGAACGCCCAGCACCGACCAATTACATTCTTGAAATCAAGTATGATCAGTTTCTTCCCGACTATATTCGGCAGTTGCTTGAGAGTGAGCATCTTTTGAAAGAATCATTTTCAAAATACGGGTTATGTCGGGAATGCTGCCAATAGGGGAGATGAAATGATGGTAGAAATGCTGAAAGAATTTATTCATGATCATAATGGTTCTATTGCTACAGAAACCATGGTACTGACGCTTGTGCTTTCCTGCATTGCAGGTGTTTATTTGTTTGCAGTCTATAAACTGTTTACCCGTTCTGAATTCTATTCAAAGGATTTTAATGTGACATTGACAGGTCTGGTTGTGGTTGTCAGTGCCATTATGCTGGCCATGCAATCAAACCTGATCGTTTCACTTGGAATGGTCGGAGCACTTTCAATCGTGCGGTTTCGTACGGCAGTGAAAAACCCGCTGGACCTGCTGTACCTCTTCTGGGCAATCTCCTGTGGCATTATCTGCGGAATTGGTTTGTATGCGCTAGCAGCGATGCTGTGTGCCATAATGACTGTTTTGGTTTTTATTGAGGAGAAGATCCCAAACAGCAGGGCGCCGATGGTTCTGGTGCTCCGTTTACCTGCGGATGCAGATCGGGAAAGGATTGCCTCAATTCTTTCGAAGATGACACAGGCATGTCACGAAAAATCCGTCATCATTCAAAACGGAGAGAAGGAATGTATCTACGAGGTGCGCGTTAAAGAGAAAGAAAGCCTTGCATCTGAACTTGGAAAAATCCCCGGGCTCAGTGTAACGCTGGTGGAGCATCACGGGGAATACAGAGGATGAGCGGCAGAGGGAAGCGTTCAGGTGCTAAAAACCGGATGCTGACGGTTTGAGGTAAGGTATGACAACAGAGCTTCTGTTTATTGCGGTTTTGCTATATGCAGTGATCTATCAGATCATGCCGAACAAGGTGAAGCCGCATTTTCTGATGGGATCGACGCTTCTCTTTTTTCTGGTAACGGGTCGACAGGCGCTGGTCTTTTTTGTTCTTGCCGGCCTGATTTCATGGGGCGCCGCACTGGCGGTTTCGGGAATTCAGGAAAAGGCGAAAGTAACAAGGCGGACGCTTGAGCGGGAGGAAAGGAAGAAGATCAAAAAGAAAAGCGAAAAAAGGTGTAAGGGGATTCTGACCCTGGCACTATTAATTCAGGTTTTCCTTTTCATTGTATTGAAAGTAAACCCGGGTCTTCCCTCTGCCATTTTGTCGCTTCTCTTTCGCCGAACCGTTGCTTTGCCAAGATTGTTTGTTCCTTTTGGGATTTCCTTTTATACCTTTATGTTCATTTCGTACATGCTCGATGCATATGCGGGAAAATGCAAGGCAGAGAGAAATCCCCTTCGGGTACTCGCCTTTGCGGGATTTCCGACAGCGCTTCTCCAGGGACCGATTGGACGCTATGGCGATTTGAATCCCCAACTGAGAAAAACGCAGCGGGGTGGGATTGACGACATCTGTCGTGGTCTTCTCCTGATGCTTCTTGGACTGTTCAAGAAAAAAGTGATTGCAGACCGTGCAGCGCCTTTTGTCAACAGTGTTTTTGGACAGTATGAGCAGTTTGGCGGTGCAATGTCATTTCTGGCAATTCTTTGTTATTCAGCACAGCAGTACTGCGATTTTTCCGGTGGAATTGACATTGTATTGGGCGGTGCCAATATAATGGGCATCCATCTGGCCGAGAACTTCAGACAACCGTATTTTTCAGCAGGACTGGCGGAATTCTGGCGGCGCTGGCACATCACACTGGGCACATGGATGCGGGACTATGTATTTTATCCCCTTGCCCTTTCAAAGCCAATCACATGGCTTTCCGCCTGTTTTAAGCGGCAGGGCAGGGCGACCTTCCTTTCAAAGGCATTGCCTGCGGTCATCGGAAACCTGATGGTTTTTCTGCTGGTGGGCCTCTGGCACGGTGTGAATGGTCATTATGTTGCCTGGGGACTGTACAATGGAGTCATCATTGCCCTTTCTACTTTGCTGGAGCCGGTGAATAAACGCATAACGGACCGATGGAAATGGACAAATTCAAAAGGCTTCCATCTCTTTCGAATCATTCGAACGTTCATTATTGTCAACATCGGATGGTTTTTTGACCGCGCGGATACGGTTTCGCAGGCACTTAACATGCTTCGGGGACTGTTTTTGTTCCGGCCAGAACAGGTAAGTCTTGGATTGCTGGCACAAAACGGCATGGACGCCGGAAATCTTGTGATCCTGCTGAGCGCCATCGGAATACTGTTTGTTCTCTCATTGGTTTGGGAACGCGGATATGATCTGTATGAGAGGATCATGAGGTGGCCTCTGGCTGTGAGATGGGCAGCGATTCTTGCAATGATTGTGCTTACCGTCTGCATGTTTGATACAGGCGTGACGCGTGCATTTATGTATGCCGCATTCTAATCATCAGAGGAAAGGGGGATACCATGTCAAAGGAACATAAGGGACCATATCTGAGACTGGCGCTCTTTCTTCTGCTCATGTGCATATTGCTGGGAGCGATGAATCGCTTTTTTGTGAAGACGGATACCTCCCGTTACCTGATGCTGCGTGAGCTTCAGGAAAAGGGAAACCTGGATGTGCTCTTTGTCGGGTCTTCCCCGGTGTATTATGGGATTGATCCCGAGCAGGTGACGAAAAATACGGGGCTGCAGGCCTTTGACGCTGCTGTTGGCAATATGGAGCTTCCGGGAGCGGCAGCGGTGAGTGAACTGGCACTCAGAACAAACGATCTTAAGTATGTGGTTCTAGCGCTTGAACCTGCGACTCTCCTGTCGACGCATGAAAGCGAGGAGGCTGAGGCACGAATCATGCCGATGCTTCCACCCTCCATTGCATGGCGGTATTATCTCAATCTGGTCAGGACAGACAACAGATTGCTGACCCGATTCTTCTATTTTCGGACCATGCCGGTAGATTCCTTTCAGGACTTTATGAAAACATGTACCATCTCATTTCGTACGGAACGCTATGCAGAGGAGATGGCAAACAATCTTGTAGAAACGCCCTACCGTGGTCGCGGCTATCATGAAATGCTGCTTGAGCCGCAGGAGGGAGGACTTTTTCTGACAAGAAATTTTGTGCCGGAGGAGGAATCCTCCGTGGAATTCCCCAAGGAGACCATTTCTTTGGTTCGGCAAATCGAAGAGGACTGCAAAGCAAAAGGAACACAGTTGATTGTGATGATTCTGCCCATGCCGACGGCGGCGGTTCTGTACAGTCCGAAGCTGATGGATGCCTGTGATTCTCTGGCCGCATACTGCGAGGCGGAGGGAATCCCGTTTGTAAACGCAACGAGACCGAATCCCGCTTGGCTTCCGGACCTGAATGCCTATTTTGTCGATGTCTATCATCTCTGCTCGGAAGGCGCAGCGATTTTCAGCAATGCCGTAAGTGAGATGATCAAAAAGCTTGAGGCAGGGGAAACGATCAGCGATCTTTCCTGTCCTTCCTGGGAACGTTTTCTCGAGGAATCGGATCGAATTTACAATGTCTATGCCAGTGTTGGGCGGGAAAACGGGAACATATCGGTGAATGCGGGATGCATTGCAGGAGACATGGCGACGCCCCGGTATCGCTTTGAAGCGGAGACGAATGGGGAAAGGGTGCTTCTTCAGGACTGGAGTGAGGCGCATACGTTTTTCGGCGAGGACGAACAGCTTGAGGGAAAAACACTGATTATCTCAGCGGAAACGATGGATGGGACCTCTGCCTCTGCTTTGCGAATCGAGCTGTAGCGAAACAGCGTGCAGCTGTGAAGAGAACATCGTTCTGTGTAGCATCCCGGTCAGAACCCGGATAAACACGAAGCCGCTCCCTCTGCCCGTGTGGCAGGGGAGCGGCTTGGTTTATTGAGGATGGGATCAGCGGGCGACAAACCCGACCTTTTTCATGACCTTTGACAGTGTACGATCTGCCAGACGGCTGGCGGTTTCTGCGCCGGCACGCCACACCTGTTCAAGATAGGCCTTGTCGTTCATATACTGATTGAACTTATCCTGAATGGGGGCCAGGGTATCAATGACGACATCGGTCAGCTGACTCTTGAGCGCGCCATAGCCTTTGCCTTCATAGCTGGCAACAATGGCGTCCATGGATTCGCCGGTCAGAGCAGACTGGATGGTCAGTAAGTTGGAAACGCCCGGCTTATTCTCCGGATCATATGCGATGGAGCTGTCGGAATCGGTTACGGCACGCTTGATTTTTCTGCGGATATTATCTGCGTTGTCCAGCATGCTGATAAAGCAGTCATCCGGATCGGACTTGGACATTTTTCGTGTGGGTTCCTGCAGACTCATGACCTTGGCACCGAACTTTGGGAAGTATCCCTCCGGGACGGTAAAGACATTTCCATAAATGCCGTTGAAGCGGGTGGCAATGTCACGGCAGATTTCAAGGTGCTGTGTCTGGTCGGCACCGACAGGGACCAGATTTGCCTGATAGAGCAATATGTCCGCGGCCATGAGGATGGGATAGGTGAAGAGACCGCAGTTGATGTTGTCGGAATGCTTGGCAGACTTATCCTTGAACTGTGTCATCCGACTCATTTCGCCCATATATGTATAGCAGTTGAGCACCCAGGAAAGCTGTGCATGCTGCGGGACATGGCTTTGCAGGAAAAGAACGTTCTTTTCGGGATCAAGACCGATGGCCATGAGAAGCGCCAGAAGCTGTGTGGATTGCTGACGCAGCTTTGCCGGTTCCTGACGAACCGTGATGGAATGCAGATCTGCAATCATGTAAAGGCAGTCATATTCATCCGAAAGGAGCTTCCAGTTACGCATGGCTCCGATGTAATTGCCAAGGGTCGGAGTTCCGGATGGTTGAATGCCGGAGAGAATGCGCTGCTTTTTCTCAGGTACTGCTGTTGCCTGTTGTTCCATATGTACCTCCATATTGTAAGGGCGGTTGCATGCCCGTTGATTGTTTCGTCGGGCATTAGTCTACCATAGAAATGGCAAATGGACAAGGCCAAACGATGCAAAAGACAAGGTGCACGGCAAAGTATTATCGGCAATCCGATTCGTTGACAATCCAGTAAAGAAGGAATATAATCGCGCTTGCAACGCTTCCCGTCAGGGAAGGACAGAAAACGAATGATAGGGTAAAATCTCCAAAGGGGATTTGCCTCAAAGATAAAGAGGTACACATGGACGATGCATTAAGACGCGCAGTCATTCTTATTCCCGCCTATAAGCCGGATCAGCGCCTGGTAGAGCTGACCCGGGAACTGAAAGAAAAGGAATTTCGCGTTCTGCTGGTGGATGATGGCGGCAAGGACGCGTATCGTGAAATCTTTGAATCCTGCCGGGCGCTTGGGGCGGAGATTGCCGTGCATGCGGTCAATCAGGGCAAAGGCCGGGCACTTAAGACGGGTCTCAATCAGGCACTCCTTCTCTGGCCGGATCTCAGTTGTGTTGTGACGGCAGACTCGGATGGACAGCATACCGTAGAGGATATCAGCCGGGTAGCGACGGAGTCGCTGTCAAGGCCGGACACACTGGTGCTTGGTTCCAGACGGTTTACCGGGGATGTGCCGTTTAAGAGCCGCTGGGGCAATCGGATTACCCGCTGGGTGTATAAATTGGCCAGCGGAACCGCCATTTGGGACACGCAGACGGGACTGCGTGCCATCCCGCCGAAGGCGGTGGAGGATATGGTGGGCATTGAAGGGGAACGTTACGAGTATGAAATGAATGTGTTGCTTCGTCTTCGCGATATGGGACTGGATGTTTACGAGGTTCCGATTGAAACCATTTATATTAACGATAACGAGGGAAGCCATTTTAATCCCGTCAAGGATGCCATTCGCATCTATATGGTGATTTTCCGCTATCTGTTTTCCTCAATTGCCTCGTTTGTTGTGGATTATGTGCTTTACTGGCTGCTGCTGGGATTTGGCATGTTGCCGGTTATCGCTTATCTCCTTGCACGGCTTGTTTCCTCACAGGTGAACTATCGCCTGAACCGTTATACGGTGTTCAGTGGCCGTGGCGGCAAATATGCGATGGCGAAGTATTATGCATTGGCCGCCGTTCAGGGTGCCATCGGCGCAGGCCTGGTGCAGTTCCTGCCGACCGTATTGCCCGTGTCACCATCCGTGATCAAGATTCCGGTAGACATCATTCTGTTTATCATCAGCTTTATTATCCAGCGTGATTTTGTGTTCAACAAGAAATGAAAAAAGATAAACCACGGGCACGCAGACGTGTTTCGGTGTATCAGGCAGGCATTGTTGCAGGCATCTCGATTTTGCTCAGTGGAGGATTTGCGGCTCTTCGTCTTATTCCGCTCACAGAAGCGGAATCCGTGCTGCTGCGCATTTTGGAACTGTCCGTGTGCTTTCTGCTTCCTGCATATGCAGGTCTTCTGGTTCTAAGCGGAGATCAGAGAAAACAGATCCGCTTGCAGCAGATTACCATGAACAAAGCCATTTCGGCGCTTCTGATGGGTGTTACGCTGTATTTTCCCTGTATGCTTCTGAGGCGTGCGGAGAAAGCAGCGCTCGGACATCTGGGGATTGAATTCTCCTTAAACAACGGATTTTCCCCCAGACTCTTTCTCCTGAACCTTCTGATGATGCTGATTCTTGAACCGTTTGTGGTTTCGCTCTACTATGACGGATATCTCTTTGGTGCTTTTCGCGGAAGAGGCAGGCTGGAAATGCTGATTCCCGTCGGAGCATTTGCCCTTCAGATGACATTAGCCCGGGGACTTATGGGAGCAATCATAACCGGAATCCTTCTGGTTTTTGTCTATCGGCAGTCCGACAATCTTCTTACCGCCATTCTTTTCCTGATCGGCACAGGCCTTTCCGGGCTTGTCTGGGAACCGCTTGAAAACATGATACCGATGGGAATTCTGCCGGTATTGACAACGCTTGCCGGCGTACTTGGAATCTCTGTTTTTTCGGTGAATGCAAAGGACTACTTTTCCGTTCCGAGAGGGGAAAAGCCGATGGTCCTGCCCAAAAAGCTGAGGTTTATGAGAAACGATAAGGCTCTTTTGATCCTCATGAGCGTTGTCATCCTTTTCGTGATTCTCTCCGCGGAGGTGCTTTCGTGAATATTGCCATCCTCTGTGTAGGAAAACTGAAAGAGCGCTATTGGCGTGAGGCGGCGGCCGAGTATCAGAAGCGTCTGTCGCGGTTTGGAAAGATTGACGTAATCGAATTGCCAGATCTGCCGGAATCCTCAAAGCCGTCACCAACTGAGGAACAGAAGATACGGGTGGCGGAGGGCAGACAGATTCTCTCTAAGATCCGTCCGGATGATCTGGTTGTTGCACTGATGATCAATGGACGGGAGATGGATTCGCCCACCCTTGCCAAAGAGCTCGCGGGAGCAATAGACTCCGGCAGACGTCTGGTATTTGTCATCGGGGGCTCTCTCGGATTATCGGATGAGGTGGAAGAGCGGGCCCAGAGGACGCTTTCCTTTTCTCCCCTGACCTTTCCGCATCAGCTGGCTCGAATCATGCTTCTTGAGCAGATTTACCGCTGCTGCAAAATAAATGCCGGCGAACGGTATCACAAATAGTGGAGGTAATGATGCAGTACGACTTTGAACTGGTAGGCAAAATCGGATCCATGGCATTGATTCGGCCGGAGGATTCGGATATTGATTACAATATTTTTTCCCGCCTTGGCCGGGAGCTGAAGCCGGGGATGATCTGGGTGACCAGCGGTGCGGCGGAAATCGGACGTCTTGATTATATTCGCAGGACCGGACATGAGCTTTCCGGGGACAGCGTGGACAACAAGACGGACTATTCCGCACAGGGACAGACCATTCTGATGGAGCAGTATCGGCATTTTATTCCTCAGGAATACTCCGTACGTCAGGTGCTGGTGGAGCATCAGCATTTTAACGACGCCGAAAAGCGGGCACACATTAAGCGGCTTTTGCTGCGCGCCAGAGACCAGGGGGCAATCCCGATTATCAACTACAATGACCCGGTTTCCGATGAGGAAAACCGGAAATGGGAGCTTTCGGAGCTTCGCAGAGAGCAGCAGGAGGTTCATGAATGCGTCGACAATGACGAAACGGCAGCAGTTATTGCGGGACTTGTACGTGCGAGAATTCTCCTTATTCTGACATCTACAGAGGGCATTTATCAGGAACCCGGAAAACCGGAAACACTGGTCCGCGATGTGCTTGCAGGGGATCCGGAGACACTGCGGCAAAAGGTCATGCGTCTCCAGGAGCATTGCGTAGGAGCCTCCCGCGCGGGCGCCAATGGTGCCTATGCAAAACTCGAGTATGCGCTGGGGCCTGCAATGAATGGAACAACCGTCATCATCGGTCATGCCCGCCACCGGATCACAGACCTGATTTACGGACGTGTTCCCTGCACCAGGATCGGTGTGGAATAAGAGAAAGGCAGCATCAGTGAAGGCAAATTATCATACGCATACAACAAGGTGTGGTCACGCAAGCGGAAGCGATGAGGCATATGTTCTGGCGGCGATTGAGCAAAACTTTGATATTCTTGGATTTTCGGATCATGTGCCATGGCCATATGCGAGCACGTTTCGCAATCCGAGAGTGCGGATGGATGTGACGCAGATAGAGGATTACCTTTCAAGCGTTGCAAAGCTGCGGGCGAAATACAGGGATAAAATCAGGATTCTGACGGGCTTTGAGTGTGAATACTTTCCGGCTTACCTGTCGTGGCTTGCCGAAACCAAAGAAGAAAAAGGCATTGATTATCTGATCCTTGGCAACCATTATGATCGCTCGGATGAAAATGGAATGTACTTTGGGCGCGTGCATACACCAAAGGAGCTGCGACTCTATGTAAAGGACGCGGTTGCAGGGATTGAAAGCGGACTGTTTGTCTACCTGGCGCATCCGGATCTGTTCATGCGGGGTGGATATCCGTTTGATGGTGATGCAAAGGCGGCGTGTAAAGACCTGATTGCCGCCTGCCTTGAATACAAAATGCCCATGGAATACAATGTGCATGATCGGTATCTTTACAACGTGACGCATCGAATCAGCTATCCCAATCGTGATTTCTTCGAGATGGTGATGGCTGCCGGTGTCCCTGTTCTGATTGGGATTGACGCCCATGATCCGGATGAGATATCGAATTCCCGACAGTGGGACATAGCGGAGGCGGAACTTGGCGGTTACAGGTATTTCCTGAGGCATCTTCCGGAACTGACCGGTGCAAAATAACTGTTGACACGAGGAATTTCCTGGGATATGCTTTAGCGGCAATACAGCCATGTTCATGGCCTTGGGAGGAATCAAGTCTATGAGTTTTTTAGATAAAATTCGCGAGAAAATGTCGCACTTCATGTCCGGACGGTATGGTTCGGATCAGCTGGGTTTTACAATGGTCATTACGGCACTGGTTCTGACACTGATTGGTGCCCTCACCGGGCTCAGCAGAGTCACCACCATTCTGGCAGATGTCATCCTGATCCTGGCCTTCGTCCGCATGTTCAGCAAGGATCGGCTTAAGCGGGCAAATGAGAATAAGATCTTTCTCGAAAAAACAGTCGGCGTTCGCCGCAAGCTTGTTGAGTGGTGGAATCGGATAAAGAATATTCGTAAATACCATTACTATACGTGTCCGAAATGTAAAAAGCTGCTGAGAGTCCCTCGTGGGGCAGGAAATATCACGATTACCTGCCGTGCATGCGGAGAGAAATTTGACAAAAAAGCATAAGCGGAAGGCGAAGCCTTCCGCTTTTTTGAAAACGGACTGAGGTGCAACGCATTTGCATGATGGTTTTATCACGGAGCAGGTATTTGATAAAATTGCCTGGCGGATCAATCACACAAATGTACCCACAGAGGAAAAAGGCGTGAACAGAAAAGCAGCGGTCGGCCTTATTCTTGCCGGAGTGATATGTCTCATGGCATGGATGATGATCAAAAGTGTCCGAAATGAAATTGTTCTCCTGGAGCCTGTCCTGGGAGAGATAAGCTCCGGGAACCGCATCGAGTGCGATCTGACACTGGATGACGCCCTTCGGCATTTTACGGGAAACATGAAAGTCATCTGGATCAATTTCTATGAGGAAGACTTAAACCAGATTGTCTTTAGTGTATATGGCAATGAGGCAGATCCGGGTGCGGTTCGCATTGTTTCGGCAACGGTGAATGGAATGCCACAGTTTCCGCATTTCGATGAGGATGCCACCGTACTTCGCTTTGCCACGCCCTTTCGTCAGGGGGAATCGCTTGTCATTGAGATGCAGATTGAGGGAAGCCTCAATCTGACGGAAAATGAAGGACAGATGATGGCAATTCTGCCAGTACCGGAGGTACATTCGGAGGGAGCATGGAAGAAAGGCGTGGGAAGCGGGATCGTGGAGCCACTGGTGGCAGAAGCGTTTGAAAGCCGCGTTTCCATCTGTGTACCCGCGGGTATTGGGGTTCTGGCCGGAGGCCAGCTGACAGAGTTTCAGCCTCTTGCAGAGGGGACCCGGTTTACATTTGAGCAGGCAATTGCAAGAGATCTCTCCATCTATGCCCAAAAGGGAACCATGGTGCAGAGCCGGGCGGACCGGGTGATGGTTCTGACAGAGAAACGCGCCAGGGCCAATGAACTCCTGCGTGCATATGCAGAGGCGAAAAAAAGGATGCAGCTGGCGGGATTTGAGCCTGTGGATGGGCTGTCGATTGGAGAATGTAGTGAACGGGGTGGACTTGCACTTTCCGGTTTAATTCTGTGTGAAAACGTCAAAGGCGAGAATCTGGTACGCCAGATGATTCAGCTCCTGTCAAGACAGGTGTTTGGTGTTCAGGTGGGAAACGATATGGAAAGGACGCCCTGGCTTTCGTATACACTGGCAGCCTATGTGGAACTTGACAGCACGAGAGGACAGATGACCGAGGCACAGTTTGAAGCGCGGCATCGGGAGGAAATTGAGATCAGCACGCGCCTGACCAGACCAAGAGGAGTATGCATCGGGGCGGAGGCTTCCATGTTTTATGACCGGACAGAACTTTTGCAGGTGCTCTGTGAGGCAGGCGGGGAGATGATGCTTGGCCTGGATGAAGCCGTTGGACGAGAAATGATGTGTCGTGTTCTCTCTGTATATGTGGAGGAATATAGTGGCCGCCTGGCGGGAAAAGAGGATTTTCTTAAGGTGCTGAACCGGGAAACCGGGAGCGAATGGCGCGGGTATATTGAGGATTGGCTGGCCATGTAGATGAAAGCTTTGCAAGCCTATGTCGATTCAGGCGCATAGACGATGAATTTGGGAATGCCCACAGGCGTTTGTGGGGATACAGCCGGGTCAATTTTGGGGAAGTCTCAAGATGGCCCTTTTATTGTGGACATTTTTCATGTATAATTTCAGAAGCATATAACAAAGATCAAAAGAAGGCAGTCTGATGTTTAGAACCAATTATTGTGAAATCAATCTTGAAGCCATTCGGAACAATGTACGGGTGATGAAATCCTTTAGCGGAGATGCACGCTTTCTGGCAGTTGTAAAGGCCAATGCCTATGGGCATGGTGCGGTTCCGGTGGCAAGGGCAGCACTTGAGGCAGGGGCAGACTGGCTGGCTGTCGCGATTCCTGAGGAGGGAATCGAACTGCGGGAATCTGGCATTGATGTGCCCATTCTGATTCTGGGCGGAACGGAACCGGGCGCAACCATGGCCATCATTGAAAACGATCTTACTCAGGTGGTCTTTGATGATCTCATGGTGGATGCCTTTGCGGCGGCAGCGGCACGTTGCCGGGGAAATGCAAAGCTGCAAATCGGCCTGGATACCGGAATGTGCCGGATTGGTGTGAGGACGCCGGAGGAGGCCGCACGGCTGGCGGCAAAAATTGATGCAACCCCCGGACTGCTTCTTACCGGCTGCTTTACTCATATGGCAACGGCAGATGAGGAGGATCCCACGGGGACGCATCAGCAAATTGCCAGATTCAAAGCGATGTGTGAGGCAATAGATGCCGTGTATGGCAAGCCACTGATTCACCATGCTGCAAATACAGCGTCCATTTTCTGCTGGCCGGAGATACATGCGGATATGGTGCGAGGCGGAATTGCACTTTACGGCTATCCGCCGGTGCCGGGGGTATCCGGACTCATGCATGCAATGCGCTGGATCACGCGCGGCGTTCTGGTAAAGACAATTGAAGCGGGCGAGCGTGTGAGCTACGGTGGACTGTTTGAGGCTAAAAAGCCAACACGGGTGATGACCGTTCCGGTGGGATATGCGGATGGATATGACCGTGGACTGTCCTTAAAAGGGTCCGTGCTGGTTCGGGGCAGACGTGCACCGATTCTGGGACGGGTATGCATGGACCAGATCATGGTGGATGTAAGCGAAATCCCGGAGGCATCTGTGGGGGATGAGGTGGTTTTAATGGGCCAGCAGGGTGATGAGGAAATCTCCGCAGAGGAGATCGCAGGATTGCTTGGAACCATTTCATATGAGGTGCTCTGCTCGCCATCGGCACGGGTACCGCGTGTCTATATCAATCAAGAGCAAAAGGAAACAGTATGAATACGTCAAAGGGTAAAAAGCCGGTCAGGGTTGCACCGGTAAGGCGGGCCAATGCGTGGCAGAAAAAGCTGGAGGAACGGATTCGAAAGCTGATCGTGCTGCTTTTTGCAACAACCGTCATCGGGCTCATGTTTTCCGGCCTGCAGGCAATCGGAATCCCATGGCTTGTTTCACTTCTCAGCATTCTGATTATTTCCGGAATGACGCTTTTGTATTATAATGATGGAATCAATACGGGCGTTGCAGATACAGAGGTCAGCCGTCGTGTGGAGAAAGCGGAAAAGGAAAACCAGCACGTGATGAAAGAGGATGATGCAGCCTGCTACAGCATCCTTCGGGCAGTTGTGGCTGCCGGAATCACGTTTGCCATTCCCATCATACTTGCAGTGATTGCAAGCCTTGGCAGCAAAGCGTACACCTATACGCTTCAGGATCTTCCTGCATGGCTGACGCAAAGCTATGGAGCACGCAGCGATATCATGGCCCCCCTGGGGGCATATCTCAGGGAAGAGAGTATGGGAATGAGCGACTGGGTTCGCCTGGCAGCGCGGGTATTTGGCATGGTCTATGTCAACCTTTTCCCGGATCCACTGAGGCAGTCCCATCTCATCGACCAGACGCTTCCTCTGTTTTTCCTGCTGTATCCACTGGGGTATATCGTCGGGTATCTTCAGGGACCGCGCCGCCAGGCAATTCTGGCAAGGAAACAGCGGAAAGCCAAGAAGGTGGCCGTCAAAAAGGCACAGAAACGTTCTCTTGCGGAGGAACTGACGTGCTCGGGTGCAGAGGTGCACTATGGACAGCGCAATGACCGCGAGGATGAAAAGAATCGTTTGATCTAAAAGGATCCAAAACATGCGAATTATTGCGGGTGAGGCGAGAGGGCGCACACTGGTTGCCCCCGCAGGTCAGAACACCAGACCAACACAGGATTATGTTCGTGAATCGCTTTTCAATATACTGAATGCCCGGGTAATGGATGCCCGTGTTCTCGACTTGTTTGCAGGGACAGGTGCCCTGTCACTGGAATGCATCAGTCGCGGAGCAGAAAGTGCTGTCATGGTTGATATGGATCGGGCGGCATGTGCGGCGATTAAAAAGAACATTGAGGCCGTTCGCTGCGCGGAGCGGTGCAGACTGATTCAAAAAGATTACCGGGTTGCGATTGATCTTCTGTCAAGAGAATCGGCGACGTTTGATCTCGTGTTCCTGGATCCGCCCTATCGGATGACGGAGACCGGTGAAATATGCGGGAAGTTGCTGGATGCCGGGCTGCTTTGCCGGGACTGCATGCTGGTGATTGAGCATAGGGCAGGGCAGATGCCGGTATTGGATGAACGGTTTGCGGTGACACGTGTCAAGAAATACGGGGATACGGAAATATCATTCGTAAGCTGCAGACAGGAAGAACGCAGCGCGTCGGAGGAAGAAAGATGAGGGTATTGTTTGGAGGCAGCTTTGATCCTGTGACCATTGGACATATGCATCTGATCCGACGGATTTCAGCGCTTGCGGAGCATGTTGTCGTGGCGGTGATGATCAATCCGGGGAAAAAGGCAGCATTTTCAAGAGAGGAACGGGTGGCGTTCTTAAAAGAGGCCTGCCGGGAACTTGGGAATGTCACCGTTGTGAGTCATACCGGGCTGCTGGTTGAGTGTGCAAAACAATATCAGGCGGATGCGGTCGTAAGAGGCGTAAGACCTCTCGGAGATTTTGAAAGCGAATTCCATATGGCGCACATCAACAAGATGCTCAGCGGAATTGAGACGATCCTGCTGACGGCGGATGATGAATATGCCTATATTTCCTCGAGCATTGTTCGGGAAATCGCGTCCTTTGGCGGGGATATATCAAAAATGGTTCCGCCGGGACTGGCCGGGTCCATACAGGCAGCGCTTGCAAATAATAAAAGAGAACAGACAGACAACAGGGAAGATGCCGGAGAGCACTTTGAAGGAAAAGGCAATTGAGTGCAGGGAGGAAATCACAATGGATGAAAGAAATTTAGAGCAGGAGATTCGGAATGATATTCCTCAGATGGATGCGAGTCCGATTAATGAGCCGACGATTCGTCGTGTACGGCCAGTGACGCAGGAGGAACCCAGGCAGACACAAAGCGGGGAAGCGCCTGATTCGGACGATCCGTATCCATCCATTAACAAGGAAGGCATTGAGGAGCTTCACAGAGTAGCGGATTATCTTGAGGATATGGTGGCGGATGCAATACGCATGCCGGTGGTCAAAAACCTCTGCTTTATCCATCCCAATGAACTGGAAGACCTGATCGGCCAGCTTAAGGTTGCCATTCAGCGTTCTCTCGGGCAGGCAGAAAACATCATTGCACTGGAAGACAGCATTAAGACGGAAGCGGAACGGACGGCGTCAAGAGCCATCCGGGAGGCAAACGAATATAAAGAAAAAACAACAGCAGAGGCAGATACGTACCGGAGAAACACCCGCAAAGAGGCGGATGAATACAGCCAGAGGATTCGGCAGGAGGCTGCAAACACAGCAAATAAAATCTTAGAGGATGCACATATTCAGGCAGAAGCGATTGTGAAATCCGGTCAGACGATGCAGCAGCAGATGGTGATGGAAACGGAAATTGTACGTCGGGCAAATGCTTTTGCAATAGAGATTCGGGATAAAGCACAGAAGGACGCCAATCAGATCTATTCACAGGCGTATATTCAGTCGGATAAAATGCTCAGCGGTGCTGCGAGTGCGCTTTCGCGCAGTTCAGCGGATCTGGCAAGCCTGAGAGACACTTTGCTCAATCCGAATCGTGCACCAAGTGAGGACGTCGTGGGAGGAAATACAGTTGGGAAACGCTGATACACTCTATATTGTTGTACCCTGCTATAAAGAACAGGAAGTGCTGCCGGAGACCAGCCGGCGTCTCAAGGAAAAGCTGAAAAGCCTGATAGAAAAAGGGAAAATCGGGGCAGGCTCCAGAATTCTGTTTGTCAATGATGGATCGAAGGATGAGACATGGCCCATCATTTCAAGGCTGCATGAGCGGGAGCCCGATGTCTTTTCGGGTGTCAATCTGTCCCGTAACCGGGGGCATCAGAATGCATTGCTGGCAGGCCTCAGCACGGCAGTTACCCGGGCGGATATCGTCATTTCCATGGATGCTGATCTTCAGGATGACATCAATGCCGTGGATGCCATGATTGATGCCTACCACAACGGATTTGATGTTGTTTACGGCGTGCGGAGCAAACGGGAAAGCGACACCTTCTTTAAGCGGTTTACCGCTGAGGGCTTTTATAAGATCATGCAGGCCCTTGGAGTGGACATCGTATTTAACCATGCCGACTATCGTCTCATGAGCCGCAGAGCGCTTGAAGCACTCATGGAATTCGGCGAGGTCAATCTTTTCCTGCGCGGCATTGTCCCACAGGTGGGCTTCCCCTCCACAACGGTTACCTATGAGCGCGCGGAGCGTTTTGCAGGGGAAAGCAAATATCCGCTTAAAAAGATGATTGCGTTTGCAGCGGACGGCATCACCTCATTTTCCGTCAAGCCGATTCGGCTTGTTCTGTTTGCAGGAATCTTTATTTTCCTGTGCAGCCTGATCATGTTTATTTATGCCGTTATCACAAAATTTGCCGGCAGATCGACCTCCGGCTGGTCCAGCCTTATGGCGTCCATCTGGATGCTAGGCGGCATTCAGCTTCTGGCACTTGGCATTGTCGGTGAGTATATCGGTAAGATTTACAATGAGACAAAGCGTCGTCCGCGGTTCATCATAGAGAGTGTTCTTGACAGCAATGGTGAAAAAAATGGATAAGCGACAGATGACGATTGTCCCGCTTGGCCCGGACGATGCCAGCTTTCTTACGCTTGGTGCACTTGAAGAACTCAGAAAGGCGAACCATCTGTATTTAAGGACCGCAAAGCATGATGCGGTTCCTTTTCTTCAAAAGGAACAGATTTCCTTTGAGTCGCTGGATGCCTTTTATGAGGATGCGGAGGACTTTGAGGAACTTTCAGAGAAAGCCGCAACGTATCTCATTGGGAAAGCCGAGAAAGGGGACCTTGTGTATGCCGTCAGCGACCCGGCAGGAGATGCGACGGTTCATGCCATCTTTTCTCTTTGCCCGGACTGGCTAACACTGCGGATTTTACCCGGTGTTACGCTGGCAGAAAATGTAAAAGTCAATGCAGGCGTTCCCATGGACCGTGTCCATATCTATTATGCCATGTCCCTGGAGCATCCGGTGTATTCGGAGCCACAGATCATCTGCGAAATCAATGATGCGATTCTGGCATCCGAGGTGAAGCTCTGGCTGGCGGATATTTATGAGGATGATACGGAAATCCTGTTCTTTTCAAATGCAGGGGTTCCGTTTCCTGAGGTAAAACGGATTCACCTTTATGATCTGGACCGCCAGGAACATTACGATCATCGCACGGCTGTTTTTGTCCCGGAAATTGATGTTTTGCACAGAACAAGGGCGAGCTACGAGGACTTTGTCAGCATTATTGCCTATTTACGCTCGCCTGACGGCTGCCCGTGGGATCGGGCACAGACGCATCAATCGCTTCGGCGGTATATGATTGAGGAAGCGTGTGAGGCTGCAGAGGCGATGGGGGAAGATGATCCGGAGAAGATCGCAGATGAACTTGGAGACGTTCTTCTTCAGATTGTGCTCAATGCACAGATTGGCGCAGAACACCGTGCGTTTACTGAGCGCGATGTGACCAGTGCGGTGACAAAAAAGATGATTATGCGCCATGAGCATGTGTTTGGAACAGCAAAGGCCGGAACGCCGGAGGCAACCGCTGTTGTCTGGGAACATGCAAAGGAGAAAGAACGCGGCGATCAGAGTGCTTATGAACGTGTGAGCGATCTTCCCGGAACACTGCCGATTTTGCTTCGGACCCAGAAGGCACTGAAGCGGGAGGCAGTGGCAAACAGGAAAGAATTAGATGACTTGCTGGCCAGGAAACGTCTTATAGAAATCCTTTCCGGGAAAAGCCCAATGACCGGACGCGAAATTGGGGAATGCCTTTGGCAGCTGTGCATCATTTCCGAAAAGCAGGGAATTGATTCGGAAATGGCGCTGTATGATCGCCTGAGTGAACGCATTGAGGCACTCAGAAACGAGCATTGATCCATTAGATCAACGGAAAGAGAGCTGAAAGATGAACAAGACAGAGCTGAGCTTTTCCATTGCGAATCGCGTGGGATTGACGCAGGCCAATGTGGAGAATGTGCTGGAGGCCTTTACCGAAATCGTAACAGATCGTCTTGCAGATGGTGAAAAGGTCCAGTTGTTTGGATTCGGTACCTTTGATATAAAGGAAAAGGCACCGCGCATTGTTGCAAATCCGCAGAATCAGACCAAGATTCAGCTGGGAGCGCGGAGAATTGTTACGTTTAAACCCGGAAAGATGCTGAAAGAACTGACAAAAGAAAGCCAGAACGGCTGAGAAAAAGACTGAATCCTCAAAAGCAGGATTCAGCGCGAAACGGAACGAAAAAATGACAGCAGAATATATTATTGTCGGTGCCGGCCTCTTTGGATCCGTATGTGCCTGTGAACTGGCGAAAAAGGGGCACAATTGTCTTGTGATAGATCGTCGGGATCATATTGCAGGAAATATCTATACCAGGGAGATGGAAGGAATCCAGGTTCATCAGTACGGAGCCCATATTTTCCATACCAGTGATCGGGAAATCTGGGAGTACGTGAACCGGTTTGCAGACTTTAATCAGTACATCAACAGTCCTGTAGCGGTCTATAGGGATGAACTCTATAACCTGCCGTTCAATATGAACACCTTCTCCAAGATGTGGAAGATCAGAACGCCGGCGGAGGCAAAGCAGCGCATTGCGATGCAGGTGGCCGAACTGGGGATTACGGAGCCGAAAAATCTTGAGGAGCAGGCACTTTCTCTTGTGGGAACCGATATTTACGAAAAGCTCATCAAGGGCTATACGGAGAAACAATGGGGGCGGCCCTGCAGCGAACTTCCTGCTTTTATTATTCGTCGACTGCCCTGCCGTTTTACCTATGACAACAACTATTTTAATGATCGGTATCAGGGAATTCCCATTGGCGGATATACGCAGATTGTCGAAAAGCTGCTCAGCGATGATCGGATTCAGGTAAAGCTCGGTATTGATTTCAAACAGATGCAGGCGGAGCAGGACATTGGCGATGCGAAAGTCATCTATACCGGCTGCATCGACGAATACTATGACTATGCGCTTGGAACACTTGAATATCGAAGTGTACGGTTTGAAACGGAAGTTCTTGATACGGATAATTACCAGGGAAATGCGGTTGTGAACTACACAGACCGGGATGTTCCGTATACGAGGATCATTGAACACAAGCATTTTGAATTTGGTCAGCAGCCAAAAACGGTCATAAGCAGGGAATACAGCCAGGAATGGTCAAAAGGGATGGAGCCCTATTATCCGGTCAATGATGAACGGAATCAGGCCTGCCTTAAGCGGTATCTGGAAAAGGCGGGCAAAGAAAAGAATGTCTGGTTCGGTGGCCGCCTTGGACAGTACAGATACTATGACATGGACAAAGTGATCCGCGAAGCACTCAACTATGTAAAGACAATGGCATAATGTGCATATTGCTTTCCTGAGGAACGGGCAATCGCCTTTGGAGAGCAGCACAGATGTCATCAGAAAGAAATCAGTATCATTCAACAAACATACCTGAATACCTGGAGGAACACATGGAAAAATCAAAAGTCTATTTCACCGATTTTCGTACAGTACTTGATGTCGGACTGCCGACAAAGCTGAAGAAGCTGATCAAAAAGGCGGGCATTGGGACCATTGACATGAATGGGAAATTTGTCGCCATTAAAATGCATTTCGGTGAGCTTGGAAATATCAGCTATTTGCGGCCGAATTATGCAAAGGCGGTTGTGGATGTTGTAAAGGAACTGGGAGGGAAACCCTTCTTAACCGACTGCAACACCATGTATCCGGGCAGCCGGAAAAATGCACTTGAGCATCTTGAATGCGCATGGGAAAACGGATTCACGCCGCTGAGTGTCGGCTGTCCGATTCTGATCGGCGATGGACTTAAGGGAACGGATGATGTTGCCGTCCCGGTTCGTGGCGGCGAATATGTGAAAGAGGCCAAGATCGGCAGAGCTGTCATGGATGCGGATGTCTTTATCAGCCTGACGCACTTCAAAGGCCACGAAATGACGGGCTTTGGTGGAACGATTAAGAATATCGGCATGGGCTGCGGCTCACGCGCAGGCAAGACAGAGCAGCATTCGGATGGGCATCCGACGATTGATCCGGATACCTGCCGTGGCTGTCGGCTTTGCCAGAGAGAATGTGCTAATGGCGGACTGATTTTTGATCCGGAAAGCCAGAAGATGCATGTGGATGAGGATCACTGTGTCGGGTGCGGACGCTGTCTGGGCGCTTGCAACTTTGATGCCATCAGCTTTGAAAATGACAATGCGCGTTCCTTGCTGAATGCACGTATGGCAGAATATGCGAAAGCTGTCGTAGACGGACGGCCAACGTTCCACATTTCCCTGATCGTAGACGTCTCGCCGAACTGTGACTGCCACAGTGAAAATGATGCTCCCATCCTTCCGAATATCGGAATGTATGCCTCATTCGATCCTTTGGCACTGGACCAGGCGTGTGTGGATGCCTGCCTGGCAGCACAGCCGTTGCCAAATACACAGTTGACGGACAATCTTAAGAAAGCAGACTTTATCGACTGGAATGACCATTTCAAAAACTCTACACCGGAGTCTGAATGGCAGTCCTGCCTCGAGCATGCCGAGAAGATTGGACTTGGAAGCAGAAATTACGAAATAGTTAGGATGTAAGCATATGAAATATCAGGGTGTAATCTTTGATTTGGATGGTGTGCTTTGTTTTACGGATAAGTATCATTACAAAGCATGGAAAGCGGTTGCAGATGAGATCGGCGTCTATTTTGATGAGCAGATCAACAATCGCCTGAGAGGCGTTTCCCGTATGGACAGCCTGGATATCATTCTGGAGCGCAGCACGAAATCCTATTCAGCAGAGGAAAAGATGCAGCTTGCTGAAAAGAAGAATGATCTTTACCGTGCGCTTCTTGCGGACATGACACCGGCAGACTTGTCGGATGAGGTTCGCGATACACTGAATGCGCTTAAAAAAGCGGGACTGAAGCTTGCAATTGGCTCTTCCAGCAAGAATACGAAATTTATTCTGGAGCGCATAGGACTTAACGGATTCTTTGATGCCATTTCAGATGGGACAAACATCAGCCGCAGCAAACCGGATCCTCAGGTGTTTACAATGGCCGCGGAATTTATTGCCTTACCGCCCACGGCCTGCCTTGTGGTCGAGGATGCGGAGGCAGGAATTAAGGCAGCCATTGGCGGCGGATTCGACAGTGCAGGTCTTGGTGAGGCGGCAGCCTGCGGCAAAGCGACATACGCGATGCATTCATTTAAAGATCTTCTTGGAATTTGTCTGTAATAGCAGCGCCTTCCTCATGCCTTGAGGAGGGCGTTTTTCTGTAGGAACAGGAGGAAGCGTCAATGAGAACAGAGTTCTACCTGCTGGGAATCGACATTGGAACCTCTGGAGCAAAATGCCTGATCATGGATACAAAGGGACAAGTGATTGCCTCTGCCCTTCGGGATTATCCACTTTATACGCCAAAGCCGGGCTGGGCAGAGCAACATCCGGAGGACTGGTGGCAGGCGGTGGTTCTTGCCACCCGCGACCTTCTGGCGAAAGTGCCGGAGGTGAAAGCGCAGATTGGCGGAGTCTGTTTTTCCGGACAGATGCATGGCCTGGTAGCACTTAATAAAGCCGGTGAGGTGATCCGTCCTGCAATTCTCTGGTGCGATCAGCGAACGCAGAAGCAGTGTGATGAAATCACTCGACTGGCCGGAGGGCAGGATGGCCTGCTTGGATATACCAATAACTGCATGCTGACAGGATACACAGGCGGAAAGCTGCTGTGGCTGCGCGAGGAGGAGCCGGAGAATTTTCAAAAGATGACGGCATTCTTCTGCCCCAAAGATTACATTCGCTACAAGCTGACCGGACAGGTACGGACGGATGTTTCCGAGGCGTCCGGGATCGGCTTTTTTGACACAAAGCAGCGGGTGTGGAGTGAACCCCTGATTTCGCTTGCAGGGCTGAATCCGGACCTCTTTCCGGAGGCACTGGAGTCACCGGAGATAGCCGGCAGAGTGACAAAGGAAGCAGCACAGGTGACCGGACTTCCGGAGGGCATTCCCTGTTATGCAGGCGGAGGGGATGCTGTGATTCAGGCGGTCGGTTCCGGCCTGATTGAGGCGGGCACAATCGGCATTGTCATCGGAACCGCAGGGAATGTGTCCATGAGCTTTGATCACTTTGAACCCAATCCGGGCGGCAAACTTCAGATGTTCTGCGGGAATGAGCCGGGACTTTGGACGAGCTTTGGAGCAACGCAGACGGCTGGCGGTGCATATCGCTGGATGCGGGATGAACTGTGCAAAGATCTGGTCATCAGGGCCAGAGAGACGGGGGAGAATGTCTATACGCTCATGAATCGGGAAGTAGAGGAAGCGGGCGTCGGTGCACATGGAATTGTCTTTGCACCGTATCTCTCCGGTGAGCGCTGCCCGTATCCGGATCCTCATGCACGCGGGTGCTTTTACGGGATGAGCCTTTCAACCAACCGACAGGATATGCTGCGTGCGGTCATGGAAGGAATTACGTTCTCGCTGAGGCAGATTGCAGATATCTATCGTGAGATGATGCCGTTAAATGGTGCGGTTTCCTCCGGCGGCGGGGCAGCCAGTGAGGTTTGGCTGCAGATGCAGGCGGACATCATGAATCTCCCGGTACGGACCGTGTCGGCAGCATCTGAGGGCGGCGCGTATGGCGCTGCACTGGTAGGTATGGTGGGTGCAGGCGTGTTTAAAAATCTGAGGGAAGCCGTGGTACTGATCAAAACACAGACGGAGCATGTTCCGGATGAAGGCAGGAAACGTGTCTATGAAAAGAACTATCAGTTATACAGCAAAATCTATACACAGATGAAGCCGCTGTATGATCTTGGTGCGGAATTCGGATACTGATCGCCTACAAGACGAAAAATCGGTCAAAGCATATGGCTTTGACCGATTTTTAAGGTTGATGGATCAGTGCTTGAGGCGCTTGTCACTCTTAAGAGAGAGCCAGGTACCGACACTCTGGAACAGCTGGACCAGGATAACAAGAACGACGACAGCAGCACAGAGTACGGCATACTTATACCGCTGATAGCCATAGGTCATGGCAATCTTTCCGAGACCGCCGCCACCAATGGCGCCGCTCATGGCCGTATAGCTCATGATGGTCGTAATGGCGATGGTGAAGTTATTGATGAGACTTGGAACGCTTTCGGGAAGCATGACCTTAAACAGAATCTGAAGAGGGGTAGCGCCGATGGACTGGGCCATCTCGATGATGTTGGGGCTGACCTCACGAAGGCTTCCCTCAACGAGACGGGAAATAAACGGGAAAGCGGCGATGACCAGAGGGACGATGGAGGCAACGGTTCCGACGGAGGTGCCGACAATGGCACGTGTCAGCGGGATCACCATGACCATAAGAATGAGGAACGGAACAGAACGCAGAAAATTGATGATCACGTTGATGATTTTCATGATAAATTTTGGCCAGGGATAGATGCCCTTTTCATCACAGGCAACCAGGATCATGCCGAGCGGAAGACCGATGATGATGGCAAAAAGGGTGGCCAGAAGCGTGACATAAACGGTATCCCAGGTGGCAGAGAGAAATTCACGCTTGATGATTTCAAGTGCCTCGGCGAGCTTTTCCGGTGTAAAGGCGGTTGAAAAATTCATAATTCGGTTTCTCCTTCCGGCTGGGTTTCGGGGATGGATTCCTTCTTCTTTCCATAGGCACCGGTAATTTGAACCAGAACATTATCATGCCCGGAAAGATATTTTATGGCTGCGGCCATCTGATCAGGACCGCCGGGGATCTCAAGGAGCATATAACCATAGGCTTTTCCGTTGATGGAGCGCATGGATGCGGTATGAACACTGGCGGGAATCTGCAGGTCCATGGCCATTCTGGCAAGAAGCGGTTCACCGGCGGCCTCAGCCCCATTGAAGGTGAGACGAATCTGCTGTGTGCCGTTTTTCCCGATGGTGATGGTCCCGTCTGCCAGCTCCGGATAGACCAGCATCTGAGTGGCTGTGGCCTTGGGATTGGTAAAGACATCCGAAACCTCGCCCTCTTCTACGACAGCACCGTTTTCAAGGATTGCAACGCGATTGCAGATTTCCTGGACGACACTCATCTGGTGTGTAATGACAATGACGGTGATGCCCATCTGACGGTTGATTTCCCGAATCAGATCAAGGATGGTGTGCGTCGTTTTTGGATCCAGTGCACTGGTTGCCTCATCACAGAGAAGAACCTTTGGATTGGTTGCCAGCGCCCGGGCAATGGCAATGCGCTGCTGCTGTCCGCCGGACAGCTGGGCAGGATAGGCGTTTGCCTTATCCGGGAGTCCGACAATGCGGAGCAATTCCCGTGCACGCTCTTCTGCTTCCTTTCGTGGGGTTCCCTGAAGGGTCAGTGGGAGCAGGATGTTTTTGAGACAGGTCCGCTGCATCAGGAGGTTGAAGGACTGGAAAATCATCGTCACCTGATGCCGGATGTCCCGAAGCTCTTTATCGCTGAGCTCGCCAAGGTTGCGGCCATCCAGAATGACCGCTCCCTCCGATGGACGCTCCAGCATGTTAATGCAGCGAACGAGTGTGCTTTTTCCTGCACCACTCATGCCAATGATGCCATAGATGTCACCATCGTTGACTGTCAGATTGATATGCCTGAGGGCATCAATCTGACCATCTGGGGTTTGGAACCGCTTGGAAAGATTGCGCAGTTCGATCACGTTAAGTTTCCTCCAGTTCAGTAATCGTAAAAGGTTTGACGAGAATAGGACGAATCCAGGCTTTTACACCTTCAATTGGATGGAATCGTAGCTCTAAAGATCTGACCTGCAGAAACCGGTTGTTTCATTATCCCGGAGTGTGCAAACAGAGGTCAGGAAAAGTTGGCATGCAGACAATTGACACAAAGCGCAGATTCGGTGTATTGTTTACTCAAGTAAAAGGGGACAAAAGGATATCCCGTTAAAGCAAACGGGAGAATCTACGGCATTTTCCGCGTCCCAATGTCCATGAAACGGACATGCCCAGACACCATTATAGCCTAAGAAGCAAGCAAGAACAACTCATAAACACAGGGAAAGCCGGCCAATTTTCATTGGCCGGCAGAGAATCTGGTTTTTAGTGATTATTTGCTCAGTGCACTGAGGTCAGCCTGCTTGCCGCCATACAGAGCCATTGGCTCAACATGGATACCGGCGACGTTTACGATATGTGTTCCGTTTTCCTCGTTGAAATTGTCCTGATATGGGATGTGAGCAAAATAGTTGGCGTCGATATCGCCACTTTCAAGGGCTGTGTTGGGTGTGACATAGTCGGTGAAGATCTGAATGTCAAGCGTGATGTCCTTCTCAGCCAGGATTGCTTTGGCAACCTCGAGAACCTCAGCGTGCGGAACCGGAGTGGCAGCAATCTTAATGGTGGTGCCGGCAAGTGCTGCATAATCGACATCGGGATCAAAGCCGTCGGTAGGATTTTCAACAACAGCAACGACGGAGCCATCTGCGTATTTCTCGTTGATGTAGTCAACGACCTTCTGGGAGGTAGCGGCAGCGATCAGGGCCTTGGTGGCCGGTAACTCTTCGTTTCCTTCCTTGACGGAAATGACGTTAACATAAGGAGAATCCGCAGATTCGATCAGGAGACTGTCGGTTGCCGGATTGAGTCCTGCATCAAGCGCATAGTTGTTATTGATGATGGCATAGTCAGCATCAACCTTTGCACTTGGAACGAAGGCAGCCTCGACCTCATAAAAATCAAGTCCCAGCGGGTTGTCAACAATGTCAGCGACGGTGGCAAGAATGCCTTTGCTTTCATCCAGTGTGATATATCCATTGCTCTGCAGGAGCAGAAGTGCACGTGCTTCATTTGTTGTATCATTCGGAACAGCTACGGTAATGGCCAAAGCGGAAACAGCGGCAAAGGTGAGAATGGCAGCAAGAGCCAGAACAAGAATCTTTTTCATAAAACAGTACTCCTTTTATTGTTTGTATATTGAATGGTTTGATCATAAGCAGCCGTGAGCGTCACATTCGACGGCTCTGCTGATTTGAGTGAACCAGTTGCTTTTCAATCATTGTGCATTCTCCTTTTACGGGCAGATTGAAGTGGCATTCACCTGAAGCGGTTCATGAACCGTGCATCGGTCAAAGTGCCACTTCCGATCGGAAGCTTTCCGTTCGGTGGGTGTATGTTACCATAAAGAATGAACATAGACAAGAACGAAAAAAATATGGATAGATATAGGTAAAACCGATGGCAAAGCCAAATGAAAACGGGAAATAGTCGCGGGGCAGATGCATGAACATGGTCGAGGTCCGGCTATGTATTTGCTGTTTGCAGCTGAATATCGGAGGGGTAAAATGACACTTCAACAACTGAAATATGCGGTCGCGGTGGCGAATACCGGCTCAATTTCTGAAACATCAAAGACGCTGTTTATTGCGCAGTCCAGTCTGTCTGCCGCAATTCGCGATCTGGAGGAGGAAATCGGGATTACGATTTTCCATCGAAACAATCGTGGAATTCTGATTACGCCGGAAGGACGGGAATTTCTTGGATATGCAAGACAGGTGGTTCAGCAGGCACACCTGATTGAGGATAAATATATTGAACATGCACAGCCCAAGCAGCGCTTTGCGGTTTCCTCTCAGCACTATTCCTTTACCTCCAGTGCATTTGTTGAACTGGTTCACGACTACGCCGGGCAGTCATATGAATTCATTTTCCGTGAGGGACGGACCTATGATACCATTATGGATGTGAGCCATCTGAGGAGCGATCTTGGGGTCATCTATATGAGCCGTTTCAATGAGGCGGTGATTAAGAAAACACTGGAAGAGGGGAACCTCGTGTTTCGGGAGCTTCTGGCGGCAAAACCGCATATTTTCGTCGGAAAGAACAATCCGCTGGCGGGAAAGAAAAAGGTTCGTCTCAAGGATCTGGATCCGCTGCCCTGCCTTACCTATGAACAGGGGGAGCAGAATTCGTTCTATTTTTCGGAGGAAATTCTTTCTACGCTCAATCATGAGAAAAGCATAAAGGTTACAGACAAGAGTGCCATTGTCAACCTGATGATCGGGACAAACGGATACACCATTTCCTCCGGTATGTATCCTTCATATTTACGTGGAGAGGAAATCATTACCATTCCCCTGGATGTTAAGGAAACCATCCGGATTGGTATCATCACGCATAAAGATCAAAAGCAATCCTATCTTGCTGAGGCATATATTAAGATACTGGAGCGTCTGGTAGAGAAAGAGAAGGAATCTCAGGAATAATGCCTGCGACCAGAGAGAATAAAAAGTTTGTTCTGTCAAGGATTTGTACTTGACAGGATGAATGAAAGGGAGTAGAATCTGCTTGTTGCTTCAGAAAAGAGGCCAAACATATGGAATCACGTATTGAAATCGGCTGGCTGTTTGATTTCTACGGTCCGCTTCTGACAGAGCGGCAAAGGGAATTGATGACGCTGTGGTGCGAGGATGATTTGTCACTCTCGGAAATCGGCAGCGAAATGGATATCAGCCGGCAGGCTGTATCGGATGCGCTTCACAGTGCACAGGCACGGCTAGAAGAATATGAGAAAAAACTGGGACTTCTGAGACGCTATCGACGGATAACGGATGGACTGCAGCGATGTCTGACGCTTTTGGACGCAGAGGAGTCCGATACAAAAGGAGAAGTCCGGAAGGTCATCAGGGAGTTGCTTTCCGAGGAGGAAACATAAGTGGCTTTTGAAGGTTTGACACAGCGCCTGCAGCAGGCTTTTTCAAAGCTCCGCGGAAAAGGGTCGCTGAATGAAGAGGATATAAAGGTAGTCATGCGAGAGGTGCGAATGGCACTTCTCGAGGCAGATGTAAACTATAAGGTTGTCAAGGACTTTATCAAGACAGCAACGGACCGGTGCATGACGCCTGAGGTGATGAAGAGTCTCAACTCTCAGAGTCAGGTGGCAGGGATCGTCAATGACGAGCTGGTTTCGCTCATGGGCGGAACCAACGCGAGACTGATATACAGTTCCTCGCCGGTTTCGGTCTTTATGCTCTGTGGTCTGCAGGGCGCAGGTAAGACGACAATGTCCGCCAAACTGGCCAACTGGCTGAGGAAAGACGGGAAGAAACCGCTTCTAGTTGCGTGCGATATCTATCGGCCTGCGGCAATCAAGCAGCTGCAGGTTGTGGGTGGACAGGTTGGCGTGCCGGTATTTGAACGCGGAACGCAGAACCCTGTCCTTACGGCACAGGAAGCCGTTGAATATGCAAGGTCCCATCAGCATGATGTTGTCATTCTGGATACAGCCGGACGCCTTCATATTGATGAGCAGCTGATGGAGGAACTTCAGCAGATCTCAGAGAAGGTGCATCCGAGTGAGATTCTGCTGACCATTGATGCGATGACCGGTCAGGATGCGGTCAATGTGGCCGAAAGCTTCAATTCAAAGCTTGAGATTACAGGCGTCATTCTGACAAAGCTGGATGGTGATACCCGCGGCGGTGCGGCGCTTTCCGTCAAAGCGGTCACCGGGAAACCAATCAAGTTCTCAGGAACGGGCGAAAAGCTTTCCGAAATTGAACCGTTCTATCCGGACCGTATGGCCTCGCGTATTCTTGGTCAGGGAGATCTTGCAACTCTGGTTGAGAAGGCACAGGAGACATTTGCGGGATCTGAGGAAGAGCTTGGGGATCTGGCCAGTCGTCTTACGACGATGAACATCACCCTTGAGGATTATCTGACTCAGATGCAGCAGATTAAAAAAATGGGACCGCTCTCAGGAATTCTCAAGATGATTCCGGGAATGAGTCAACTGGGGGATATTGACATTCCAGAGGACAGCCTCAAAAAGCCAGAGGCCATCATCCGGTCCATGACCCCTCAGGAAAGACGCCATCCTGAGGTTCTCAATGCCAGCCGACGCAAGAGGATTGCACAGGGCAGCGGAACGCAGGTTCAGGATGTAAACCAGCTGATTCGTGGATTTGAGGAAGCAAAAAAGCAGGCAAAAATTATGATGAATCAGGCAAAAGGCAAACGCGGGAAAATGCGTTTCCCGGGATTCAGGTAAGACACCAACAATCTTTTGATTGAGGTATATATTCAGTTCTTTTCTATATTGAAGGAGGAAATGTATAATGGTTAAGATTCGTCTTAAGAGAATGGGTATGAAGAAGAAGCCCTTCTATCGTGTTGTTGTTGCAGATGAGCGCGCATCCCGTGATGGCCGTTTCATTGATGAAATTGGCTACTACAATCCGGTTGCAAATCCTGTTGAGCTCAAGATTGATGTTGAAAAGGCACAGCAGTGGATTAAGAATGGCGCTCAGCCCACAGATACCGTTCGCGGCCTGCTGAAGAAGACTGGTGCTATTGCTAAGTAATTGAATCGGGAGATGCCCGGAAAGGGAGGCTTCCAATGGAAGAACTCGTTCGCTTTATGGCAAAATCTCTGGTGGATCATCCGGAAGAGGTTGAGGTCCGTACAGTAGAGGAGTCGGCTGGCACAGTCATTGAACTGCGTGTTGGGCCGGAGGATATGGGCAAGGTGATTGGCAAGCAGGGACGCATTGCAAAAGCGATGCGCACCGTTGTAAAAGCAGCCAGCGCAAAATTTGAAAAGCCCGTGTATGTAGAGATCCTGGATTGACAGACACCTGTTTCAATTTGAGAGATCCGGTTCTCAATAAGAAAAAGACAGTGTGCCGCGCAGGAATGCGCGGCACATTCATTAAGAAGGACATATGGAGAAAAAATATCTGCTGATCGGCGAGGTGATTAAGCCTCAGGGAATCAAGGGTGAAGTGAAGTTACGGGCGGAGAGTGAAGACCTGTCAAGGTACGAACGCCTTGAGACAGTCTATCTGCTCAAAGGATCCTCTTATCTGCCATGCAGGGTAGTACATGGCCGGGCATCCGGCGGATTTGCCTATCTTCAGCTTGAAGGAATTGCCGATCGAAATGCAGCGGAGGCGCTCAGAGGAACGCTTGTCTATGTAGATCGAAAAGATGCCATTGTTCCGGGTGAGGGAAAGTATTTTATCTGCGATCTTGTGGGCTGCAGAGCCTGGGATGATCACGGAACGTACATTGGAGAGCTGAAAGAAGTTTTAAGTCCAAATTCGATTTGTGATGTCTATAGGTTTGAGACGGAGAGAGGCGAAATGATGATGCCGGCTCTCAAAAAGGTGATTCTCAGCGTCGACATTGATGAGCAGAAAATCATTCTTTCAGGAGACATCTTAAAGGAAATTGCCCTCTGGCCGGACAGTCCCGAGATTGTGGAGGAATGATCTTTTGCGGAGAGAGGATGACAAGGAGGAGAAAATGAGGAAAGTCGCTGTTCTCTTTTTTGTACTGATCGTCTTTATGGTCACAACGGCCTATGCACAAACACTGCCTTCCGTAAACTGCATTTCCCCGGGCCTGCAAAAATGGATGAACGGAGCGAAGAGCGGAGTGGTTACTGAGAGGGCAGCGGTATCTGTGGATGAGCTGTTTTATATTCCGGATATCTCGGTTCTCCAAAATATTCTCTCTGGCATTACATTCCAAAATGATTCTGTGAGCGAGGGAGAGGGATCAAGAAACCGATTGACTCTGGAATCCGGCGGAGAGCAGCTTTGCAGTCTGCTATGGGCTGTTGATGGGGAATATTTCTCTGTTGCAACAGATGGGGAAACCTACCGCTATCCGCTGGCTCATCTGCCATTCGTTGGGTCAGAGGATGCGAATTCTACCTTGAACACGCTTAAGTCGCTGTTTCCCGGTGGATCGCTTATAGAACGGGTGGATATGGTCAGCCTTAAATCCGCACTTCAAAACGGGACCTTGATTTCCATGATACCGGGTCTGACGCAGAAGAAAATGGACATTGCTGAAACGCATTCGGATGACGGTCTTCGTCTCACAAAGCTTGATTTTTCCGGTTCGTTTACAGATACCGCCAATGCAAACTGGAGCATTTCAGGAAAGATTTTTAAGCCGGGCGGAAACTCACCGAAGGATGTGGCGGAAATTCAGCTTTTGAAGGATGACAGTACACAGCTAAAACTGGTCATGAGCGGCACGTATAAAACGGAAACGGTAAAGAAGGAACAAAAAGGGACCGTTACCGGGAACGTAAGAGTGAATATAGATGGCATATGGAATGGGTATAGAGTGACTTATATCCTGGGACTCAGAGTTCGCAATGACTGGCAGGCAGATGGTGAGGCACTCAGCGAAAAACTAACGATTACACCGACACTGAACTGGACGGATAAAACACCGGGCAGGCGGTATATGCATCTTAATACCGGAGAAATTACGGTTAAGGATATCCTTCAGGTCTCTACGCTGGAGGAAAGAGATACTGCGGATTCAATCTCGGAAAAGATAACACTCAGTGTCATCATGGATGCAAATACAACATTGGCAGGAGCACTTAATGTGGTGTCAGAGATCAAGGACAGGAAAGTGCCGACGCTGCCGGACAAAATACAAGATGCAGATGCCGGGAAACTTATGGAGATGGGAAATCAGCTGGCAAAGGAGATCAGCGGAAAAGTCTATAAGAGCCTTGGCGAGAATGCGAAAAAGAAGATTTCACAGGGTCTTTAAAATTAGGAGGAAAGAATGAAAAAAGCGCTTGCTTTAATGATGGCTGCAATGATGGCGTTGATTCCGGTATTGGCTGGCGCCTCCGGAAGCTATGCGGCCGGCGATTTGACTGCAACGGCAATTCTTGACGGTCTTGAGGCCGGAAATCAGATCTGGTTCCATTTGGGTATTAAAGACGGGGAAATTGCAGAGCAGAGTCCGGAAACGATGGATGCACTCAATACCTTGCTTGCCATGTTTTCACTTGACGGAAAGGCATATATGACATTTGGCGAAACCGTCATTTCAGGAACGGCAAAGCTTGACGAAACAGAATTGCTGCAGTTTATCCTGAGCGTTTCTGAGGATGGAACGGCGAGACTTTCGACCAGTTTGACGGATGATTCAGTTTTTTTACTGGGGAGCATCAATGCAATGGGTGGTTTTGATCTGAACAAAATCATCTACTCTGTTGGCGAAAATGACTACAGTGGAGAATTCAAAAGTCTGCCAGCATGGGATCGCCTCAGGATTTCAAGTGTAGACATGCTGACGCTTTTCATCTTCTCGGTTCTCAGCTGGACCAGCGGAAACCAGATCGACATGGACAATCAGTTCTATGTTTTTGACAATGACACCTTCTTTGAAGCAACAGACACCAGAGATGAGGTCGCATCCCGCATGATCGGAACAATCACGGCGGATCAGTTCTGCGCGCTCTTCTGGGACTATGCCTCACTGGTCGATTCGGATGCCGGCTATTTCCAGCGCGCACTTGCCGATTATCTTGCTGAGCAGGGTGTTACGCGTCTGCAGTTCCGCGCAGTGGTTGACGCACTTTTCCCGAATATCCAGATTGATCCGGAGACAGATTATGTAGAACCGACGCATATCATCCCGGATGACGGTGCGCTCTGCCAGTATAATGATGTTTCCTACTTATTTAAAAAGCTGGTTCGTTTCACAGATCTGATGTGGGAAGAAAGCACAGATGAAACACTCAGCTTGATTGTCAGCTTTAACGATTATAACGAAACGGTAGGATTTGATGCAGTTCTGCCGAAATTTACCACGGTACTGCCTTATGAGGGATCCTTCACTTATTCAAAGCATACGGATGAGGACTGGCAGGTGCTCAACTCAGCACATGGCGAGCTTCAGATCTCCGATAAGGAGCGCGTTATTGGCGATTATGCCCATCTGAATGGTGAAGATGTAGATGGATATAATGGAAATACCTTTGATGCCGATCTCTCCGTTGTCAATCAGGAAAGCGGAAAGCGTAACGGGTTTGCCATTAACGGAGAATGGTCTTATGAGGTAGATAATACTGCCCAATACTACACCGAGAGCCTTGCCGGATCCGGAAAACTTACCCTCCATCTGGACGGAAATGACATTATCCCTGTATCAGCTAAGATGACCGGTCTTACGGATACTGCAGGAAATGCATTTGCACTAAATGCAGATGCGAGCGTTTCACTGATGGAAACGGCAACTTTCAATCTTAATATAGAAATGGGCCAGGAAATGGTAACGGAGATTACACTGCCTCAGGGCGAGGAATACGACGTTACAGCGATGGATCAGGAGTCCATAGATGCATTGCAGGCGAAAATCACGAATAATGCGACGGCAGTTCTTGCAAAACTGATTACCAACCAAAAGGTAATGCAGGCACTGAACGCTCTTCAGTAATTGAAATGCCGGAAATCGTTTGTTTTTGACGATTTCCGGCATTTTCTATGCGGTGATCAAAGGACAATGCTGCTGGAGGAGATCTCCAGTGGGTTCTTATAAAAAGCGGTCATTGCGTCAATCATGTAGGGGAGATCCATACATCCGGCAGTCTCATAGCTGGAATGCATGGCGAGCTGAGCAAGGCCGATATCCACTGTATTCATGGAAACATGTGTGTTGGCAATGTTGCCAAGCGTTGACCCGCCGCGAATATCGGAGCGGTTGGCAAAATGCTGTGTGGGGATGTTTGCATGCCTGCATATTTCGGAAAACGCAGCACTGGAGATGGCATCCGTTGTGTACTTTTGGTTTGCACTGTGTTTAATGACAATTCCCCGGTTCATATAGACTCGGTTTTGCTCATCATACTTTTCCGGATGATTGGGATGAATGGCATGTGCATTATCTGCAGAGATCATAAAGCTTGAGGCAATGACAGCGGGGAAATGGCGATCAGATGGAACCGCAGAATGAATACGATTGAGGGTATCTGAGAGGAAGGTGGAATCAGCTCCCTGCTTACTTTGACTGCCTACCTCCTCATTGTCAAAAAGTGCCAGAACCGGGACAAATCCGGAAGGAGTGCAGTCACTGACGGTCAAAAGTGCTTCAAGGCTGGCGTACGCGCACTCAAGATCATCAATCCGAGGCGATGAAAAGAACTGGCGATGTGAGCCCCAAACAGTGCCGGGCATTGTATTGTAGAGGAACAGATCAAAGCTGATGATCTGTTCAGCCTCCAGCTGGAGTGCCTGAGCAATGACGGAGGCAAACGTTCCTTTATCCTGTGCATCGCCAAACAGGGGCAGAAGATCCACCTGGGGGTTATATTTAAATCCGTCATTAATATCACGGTTAAAGTGGATGGGCATGTTGGGAATGAGTACGCAGGGATCATGCAGGTCAAGCAATCTGGAAGACAGACGATTCTTTTCTTTCACGATGACACGGCCTGCAATGGATAGTGGCCGATCCAGCCAGGTAGACATAATCATTCCACCATATACCTCCGGATTCAAACGAAGGTAGCAGTTGCAGGCGGGACTTTCCGGCAGAGGCTTTAGCTTGAGCATGGGAGAATCCGCGTGGCTTGAGATGATCTGAAAATGCGTCAATGGCGAATCTGGCACAATAAAGGCAATTAATGCGGTTCCGTTTTTGACGGTGTAGTATTTTCCTGGAGCAAGATTCCAGTTTGCTGTCTCATCGAGATAAACAAAGCCTGCGAGTTTTAATCGTTCTGCTGTCTTTGATACGGCATGAAAAGCAGTGGGGGCTTGCGATACAAATTGCAGGAACTCAGGAACAGAATTCATGTAGACCAACTCCTTGGTTTTCGAATGTGAGGATCAGAAGGATAATAATTCATGGAGCATCTGGCGGTTGGTGTCGAGATTCAGAAGAACACCGTTGTCGCCGCTGGAGCTATTGCTGTACCAATATGTTTGCTCAAAAGGAATACCGACACGGATGATATCAGCATGCCGCATCCACAGGCAGGAATAGAGGAGATGTAACTGATCTGAGGCGGAGAGGGAGGAGCGCCAGGCGTGCCCCATGGTATTGAAGACCTGCAGAATGCGCCGGATTCCCATAGAGCGGCTTTCCTTCACAAGCGCTTGAACCAGTTTGCTTTGACGATCACCCCGGCCGAAGTCGTTGTCAAGCTTTCTGCAGCGTGCGTAGGACAGTGCCTGAGCACCGTTGAGTCGACAAATTCCCTCAGAAAGAGGATAGCCGGGATAATCACCTACATTTCTCGTGATATACTTTGCCTCTGCTTCGGTAAGCTCTACCGAGACGCCGCCGATTTCATCAATGATTGAAATGAGAGATGAAAAATTGACACGGAACCATCCATCTATTTTAAAATCAAAATTCTCTTCAAGAACCGATGTGAGCCCCGCTTCCTCGCCAAGACGTATGATGGTATTGATTTTCTGATCGTGCCCATTATAGTCAAGCAGCAAATCTCTTGCAAAAGTGACAACGCCGATTTTACGTTTGTCAAAGTCAAGCCGCACCAGAATCATGGTGTCACTGCGACCGGTGTCATTGAGAGAACCGTAATTGTCCATGCCGATGATCAGATAATTTTTGCTTCCGTGAGGAGCAAAAATGAGCAGAAGGACAATAAATAAGAGAAGAATACCAGCAAGAACAATCCATTTTTTCTTGCTCTTGGATACTGTTTTATTCAAGGAGAACCTCCAAAGGATGAGTGACATTCTCTGCGTTTTTTCAAGAAGGAAAGAACGTCATTCTCCAGCAACGCGGCCTATTTTAATTACTAAAACGTCATCTATCATCTGACAGCAACCTGGCTCAGGAAATGTAGGCATATTCACAACTTCTGCTGTATGTGCAATCCGATAACGTTCATTTTCAGGAACCAGATTAAATGGATATCCTAGAATTTCCCAGAAATAAGCAGGATAAAAAGTCTCACCACTGGTTGCATAGTAGTTGTTATTCATATACGGGCTATTACCTTCAAGCTGCTCGAATCCCGGTCGCTGCATTGCAAGAGGAGAATTATAAAGCGTTCCAATGATGGCAACATTTGTATAGCCTGATTGGTATCCTTCAACTTGCTCAGCTCGATCGATAACGCGCGTCATCAAAGATAAAGTTGACCAAAATTCAAGATCTCTTCTTGCATACACTTGATTTGCATAAACGAAATTATTGAGTAACATGACAGCAACCAATGGACCTGCAATGATCCGGGAACGTCTGGCCCATATTGTCTTTGCATCACATATTTCCATCAGCATGATCGGAAATGCAAAAAACAGAAAGAATGAGAAAATCATAAGGGAGTGTTCCATCCCGTGTGAAAGAAAAAATACCACATTCATGCCAAATGGCATAGTCAGGAGAAGTAAAGCGATTACGAAGATTCGGTAACCATACACGTGATTCTTGCGGATCAAGAGGCAAACGAGGAAAATAGACAGTACGATCATTCCAATTGCACAAATTGTTGTTAAACCAGGCAAATTCGTTTCCGGTTTTAGAAGGGTACGAAATGGTGCTTTCCATGTTTCGAACAATAGTCGAGGAATTTCCGACAGAGTATAATGACCAACTCGTCCAACACCGTTATACCCCATTGATCGTTCAATTCCCGTGTGTTTTTCTACGACAATCAAGCTTACTGCATAGAGAAGTAATCCACAAATCAATGTAAGAATTGCATGTAATACTTTTTTCAGAAACGTAAAAAGGGTTGAATGTTCAGTCAGGCAATCCTTCACAAAGAGGATCATAAACAGAAGAATAGCGGTCTGTAAATATGCTTGATAGAGAGCCAATGTCATGCACAAGCATATACTACCTGGAACGAATCCAAGAGACCATTTTCTTGTAAAAGTTACACTAAGACATGACATAAGAAATGCGAGCATATAAACATCTGTCCAGGAAATATATGTCGCATTAGAAAAAGTGAGTGTTCCATTGCATCCAAGAACTATACAGAGTAGTGCAACTGATAGATTCGAATGCAAGTTGAGCATTCTCACAATTAAGTATATGGACAAGGCAAAAAAGAGAAATGCCAATAATCCAATTACGTAGGGAACAACGATTTGACCGCGAACCTTCCAGTAAAAAACCTGCAGCCATCTTCCCAAAGAAAGCTGCCAGTTCCGATTGGTTCTTTGAAGAATTTCTACACTGTCATCTGTATATCCGAGATGTGTAAATCGGTATAAGTGTGAGCAAAAAAAGAATATAAATGAAAAGAAGAAAGACTGTATCAAAGATCTCTGCTTTTCAGGCACTTCTTTGAGCAAATCAATCATACGTATCTCCCAACCTTATTAGTCATATCTATAGGCAATTGCTGTATTTACAATCAAACTTTCATCAAAGAGAAAGAACGGAGATCGTAAAGGGAAACATAAGCCTGTTTCAGTTTTTAGATAGAAAGTCGAAAGGATTGTGTAAATTCATCTCCCACCTAAAGAGGTGGGAGATGAATAAAGAATGTGTAATATCGGCGATATCTGGAATTATTGTTTACCCAGCATGGCTGCACCGATAACACCGGCATCTGAGCCAAGCTGCGCCAATTGAATTGTGGCATACGGCTGTGTCTTATAAAAGATGAAAGGTTTTACGGCCTCGCGTACGGCTTCAAGGAGGAACTCTCCGGCATTGGATACGCCACCGCCCAGGACGATGATTTCAGGATCAATCGTGTTAATGACATTGACAATGCCGTGAGCCAAAGCTTTGACATAATTGTTAAAGAGTCTGACGGCAAGTGGATCCTTCTCTTTGGCAGCATCAAATACGGTTCTTGCCTCGATTTTATCCGGATTATTTTCGCAAAGCTCAGCGATCATGCTCTCTGGGTGATCGGGAAGAGCGCGCCGGGCTTCACGAATGATGGCGGTTGCAGATGCATACCGCTCAAAGCATCCTTTTTTCCCGCAGGTACAGGGTTCACCATCCATTCGTATCACCATGTGACCAATCTCGGAGCCAACACCGTGTGATCCTGAGTAGGGACGCCCGTTGATCACAATACTGCCTCCGACACCGGTGCCCAGGGTAATAAATACGCTGGATTGAGTTCCGGCACTGACACCGGCAACGCTTTCAGCCAGTCCTGCGACGGTTGCATCGTTATCGACAAAAACGGGGATTCCGGGGAAATACTTATGCATATCTGCAATAAAGGGAACTTCATGCCATCCTAAATTTGTACAGAAGGGGATAACGCCGGTTTTAGGGTCACAGATGCCCGGAACGCCGACACCGATCGCAGAAATCTGGTCGATACTTAAGTGCATGCCGTCTATGATTTTCTGGCAAAGCCCGGCAATATCAACAATCACCTCGGAATAAGGACGTTCTGCTCCTGTACGGATGGACTCTTTATATAAAATATGACCATTTTCATCGACAATACCTGCTTTAACGCCTGTGCCGCCGATGTCGACACCGATGTAATACATAATGGTAGTCCTCCTATAGTATAACGTATTTTTAAGCTATGATGATTGTACAGCGAAGAGAAGGACAGGGTCAAGTTGTTTGTCAAATAAATTCTGAGTATTAAAGGAAAAGATATGACAAATCGTGTTTGTTTCGGTATAATGATACAGATTGAAAGTGAGCATGGAAAAACAGTCTGAGTGAATTGTTTATGAGTTGATGCGGAGAAGATGACGAAATTGATAACAGAAGCATCGTCATTACAAGCAGAGGAGGATAGGCAAAACGTCAGCAATGTTAATGCTCCAAAAGTATAAGGTCAATAGATCAAAAAGAATGGATAAAGCAGAATGGGAAACGCGTTTATGGGATCTCGGAAAAGGTTGAATCACGCAATAAAAAAGGAATACCTTATTTTTATCCTTCAGATCATTCTTATGATTCTGATGGTTGGATATTGGCAGTATAAAGCTCAACAACCGATGAGAACGATTGGCGTAAGTCTGCCACTTTGGGATTCACAGGGGATTACGTGGGATGGAAAATGGAGGATGGAAAAGGGGCAGGCGGCAACATTGACAAGCCCTTATTTAACGATCCCAAAAGGAACATATACGCTTGAAGTCGAATATGAATCAGAGCAGAATGAAAACTTTGAAATGACAGCGTATGAAAACATGCATGTTTTTTTGCATGGTGGGAATCTGATATTAAATGCAGGAAGGAATGTTGCAAGAACCGATTTTGAGCTGGATCAGGGGCTCGACAATGTTCTGATAAGCATGACAAGTTCCGGCAAGGGAATGGTTTGCCTTAATGACATCCGGATTGTTCAGAACAGAAATGATATCGGGCAGGCGTGTGCCGTGTTAGGCATTGTGTTTCTGCTTCTTGATCTTTTTTGGGTGCAATGGAATGTGTGGAGATGGAAGAAAGAATTCCTTTTTGGGTTCTACGGGATACTGCTTTTTGCTTCTTTACCGTTGATGATCCCCGGAATCTATATCGGAATGGATATTCGGTTCCACTACATGCGGTTAGAGGGATTATGGCGGGAATTGGCATCCGGGCATTTTCCGGTACGGGTTCAGTCTGCATGGTTTTCCGGCTTCGGATATCCCGTTTCCCTATACTACGGAGATTTTCTTCTTTATCCGGCAGCAATATTGAGAATGATGGGAATGCCATTGGTAAAGGCATATAAGTTTCATCTGTTTATGGTGAACTATCTTACCGTGCTTTCCTCTGCCATTTGCTTCAGGAGGATCACAAGATCGGACTGGAAATCTCTGGTTTTGACATGCATATATGTATTGGCAAATTATCGGTTGTTTGATGTTTACACGAGAGCCGGAATCGGAGAAATGAGCGGGTTTATCTTTTATCCGATCATTGCTCTTGGAATGTATGAAACCATTTGCACAAAACGATTTTCTTTTGCAGATGCACTTAAAAACGGCTCATATTTAGCTGTTGGCGTTTCTGGGATCATCTGCTCGCATATGCTCTCTGGGGAGATAACGATTGTCGTCTTGTCCATTGCCTGCGTTTTATATTTACGTGAGCTCTGGTCAAAGCAGGGAATCAAGACGCTTTGTGTTGGTGCAGTCTTATCTTTGCTACTTTCTGCTTTTTTTGTCATTCCCTTTTTATCCATGTATCAAGAAATCAAGGTGCAAATTAATGGGTCGCTGACGGGCGGAAACGGGCAGATGATTCAGCAATTAGGTGCATATTGGGGACAATATTTTGCGTTCACGGAGAAAATATTTGGATATTCAGTGGAAGAGACAAAAGTTCGATTTGCTCTGACACCTGGTGCCTCTCTGATGTGTGTGTTTATTGCGGGGATATACGTTCTGTTTTTGGGGACAAAAAAGGAACGGATAGCTCTTGCACGTCCTATGGTTCTGGCGTTTCTTACGTTGTGGCTATCATCTGATCGTTTTCCGTGGAACGCGCTGGCACTAAGGACAAAAATTGGACGTATTATGGCGCAGATTCAGTTTCCGTGGCGTTATCTGTGTCCAGCCCTCATATTGCTTACAATCATAATGATTGTACTATACCAACAGGAAACCTTCGACAGGATTTCAAAACCAGTTTCTATCGGCCTGGTTATATTATCATTGTTCTTCACCTGTGATTATCTGAGCCAATATCTTTCCAATGCCGATATCAGCAACGCGTGGGATATGGGTGAAATCAATAATGGAGCTGCAATGAACTTTGAATACTGGAGGCAGGATGTTGATGGAGAACGTCTTGTTCCGAGAATTCAAACAACCGATGGGGTAACAGCGGGTATTCTCGAGCAAAGAGGAATACAGACAGTTCTCGAATGCACTGCAGAGTCAGATGGCACTATTGTGCTTCCTCAGATCAGCTACGGACACATGCAGGCAAAGGATAGCACAGGAGCATATCTGGAAACCGGAGAGAATGAGAATCATCAGGTAATGATTACTGTTCCAAAAGGGTTTGCAGGGCAGATTGTGTGTGATTATCAGGAACCGATTCTCTGGGTAGTTGGCAACGGTGTATCCTTGGTTGCATTGATTGCTATCGGGATACTGTGTGTAAAGAATAATTCAGAGGGAATCTGTTTCCGACAGGGATAGTGAATCATCAGAGAATGTTGTCCCTTCATCAACCATATAGGGCCTGGGTCTACCCTTATCCATGACAAAGAGAAAACACACAAGAAGCTTGTCGAAGCGCTGAAATTGGAAAGCAAGAAGTATAATTCAAAGAATCTCAAAGGCCTCCCTGACGCGCAAAATCCATTGGATCCAGTAAATCATACTTATTATCCTAAGATTGAATCATATTTGTGCACAAAATACGAATAATATCTAAAACATTTGCAAAACTAATCTCTTAAAGGGGAAAATTTATCATATGAAAGCTAAAAGAAGGTTAATCATTTTTGGATCTATATCTTTAGTTATTTGCAGTATTTTTGGGTGTGTAACATTTTATGGGGTAATTGACTTTGACGACCATCTCGTTTATAATTGAAAAGGAGACATTTAATTATAAACGAGGTGACCGAAATTGAATAGAATTGAGCAAGATGACATGGCTATTGATGCTCTTCTTAAGATCAGGAGGGCAATTGATGCTTGTTTGGAGAATATCAACAACAGCAAAGACCCAGATAAAGGTGATCAACTGATAGATATAATAGAAGAGAAGTTCTTAGAATTAGATGGTAAAGCCCAAGATATTTTTACCGATTTAGCATCTCAGTATACAGAGACCTATGAGACTTCGGAGCTGATTGAATCAAAAAAAGCGAATACCTGAGAAAGGGTGTGATATTAAAGAACAAAGATCGACTTTCGAAAGACATTCTTATTCGTGGAAGATCTCTTCCTATTATGAGAACTTTACTTGTTCCTGCTGATAAAGAGAGCGCCAAAAGATTAGATGATTTAGAAGGAGTCGGTGGAATCTATCCATTAGATCAAAAGCTGGGGATAGATAAAGCTCCTTTCAAAGCAACATACAAAATGGTTGCCGAAATAGCTTGGGAGGGCATTTCATGCAGATCATACAAAGAAGCTGCAAAAAGGCTCTCCGAGAAAAATAGGTTCGACATTTGCCACACTCAAGTTAAGCGTGTCACGGATTATGTTGGGAAACTGGTGTTTGGTGACGACTGTAGGCAAGCTGAAGAAGCCAAGAATGTAGACACATCTAAGATTGATAAAAGAAAAGCAAGAAAAGATACTATCTATGTACAATTTGACGGGTCATTTTATCAGGAAAACATTGAGAATGGTCCTGGGTGCGAGTGGAAGGAATGTAAGATTGGTATCATTTTCAAAGATAGTGATTTATACCACTGGGCAAATGGAACGGAAGTTAAACACAAGGATATCGTCGGTTACATAGGGAAAGCCGAGGATTTTAAATATCATTTAAAAGCAGCACTCATTCGAAATGGCTTTTATCAGTGTAGAACACGTATTTTCATTACAGATGGGGCTAGATGGATTCTTCCTTTTTTACAGAAGAACTTTCCTGATTGTCAATACATTCTGGATAAATATCATGCCAAAGAGAATGCTGGAGAATTCGCTTCTGCAATTAAACGCTCACCAAAGCAAAGGAAAGATCTCACCGACAGTCTTTTTGAGATGATTGATAATGGAGATGTAGATGGAATACTTAACGCGTTGGAGCCATACAAAGATTTTAAGAGACAAGGTGTCGTCAATTTCTACGAGTATGTCAGTCGTCTTGGAAGCTGCATGCATTATGACGAATATGAGAAAAATGATTGGATGGTCGGAAGTGGAAATATCGAAAGCTGTCATAGATATACAATGCAAGATAGAATGAAGCGTCCAGGACAACACTGGAACAGGCAAAACGGGCAGGGAATACTCTCTCTAAAATGTCGCAAAGAGAGTAATCACTGGGATGAAGTGGTAGAGTTGATCCGACAGGATTACATTCGCCGGCGGGCGAGTAAAACATCATCAAAAGAGTAAGGACTTTT
>JAFUZM010000175.1 GCA_017476605.1 Clostridia bacterium | reverse complement strand
CTCACACTGAAGCACCACAATAAATGGATTTGTGTGTGACTTCCGATTGGCAAACAGCAGGATGATGATTCCGATGAACACACTGCCGATGACGGCCAGAGGAATCATCCCCGCAGCCACCACAATTCCGGCAGCAATAGCCCCGAAGAGGAATGCGATGTCCAAAGGCACCTTGATGGCCGTTCTGAACCGGACAATAGACAGGGCACCAACCATACCAAGGGAAAGCACCACATTGCTGGTGACCGCCAGAATGACAAACGTAGAAATCATGGTCATCGTAATCAGAGTCACGCCGAAGGTGGAGGAATACATCACCCCGGCATAGGTCTTCTTATAAATCAGGAAGATGAACAGTCCCACTCCAAAGGAAAGAGTCAGGGCCAAAAACATATCAAGAATCGTTACAGAGGTCACATTCTCAAGAAAATTGGATTTAAAGATATCACTGAATGTCATGGTTTTTTCTCCTCTCATTTATCCATCTTTCCGGATTGCAGATCAGTCATACATCCGGCACTGTGCGTATTTGGAAAAAGCAGTTACTCTGCGTCCGGGGGTCTGCACCGCATCCCGGATGATCGACGGGAGGAAATCATCCCACTTGACTTCAAGGATGATCCCGGCGTCCGGTGCGGGAATCGTAATACAGTCCGGATTCAGAAAGTCAATGCAGTTAAGACCCGTGCGGATATTGTAGTCAAACGTCACCCGTACGTTTCCCGGTCCGTAAATAAAAGGCTCCCTGGTGTAGTCAACGATGGTTTTGGGTCGCATTCCCTGGTACCGCATCTTGCAGTACAGCTCCTGAATCAGGCCTCTGCCTGAGTTCATCATCCACTCCAGATTGCCATCTACAATTGCCTGAGCCTCCTCGGCTGTCAGGGGCGCGCTGTACTTGGTTCCCAGTCCGCTGACTTTGCTCTTCTTCTCCAGGTGAATCACAGAAGGGTCGCCATTGTAGTATCTGATGCGGAATTTTTCCCGCATGTTGACCCCATCCACCTTCTCCCGAAATGCCTTGTCATTGAGATTGTCAAAATACAGGCTTCTGATCAGATATTTTCCATCCTGTGTATGAGGATCCGGGATGGCAACCGCCCGTAATCGCTGACGGATTGCAAGCAGATCCGCATATCGAATCTCATGCTTCCATTCATGACGATATCGAATGTCCATGTTCACAGCCTCCTTCCCAATTTTGAGAGCCTGATCATACATACAAATTGAAGTTGTCCTGCCGGCAGGTGTGCAAAAAGAAAATCTCCCTTACGGCTGACAACGTCAGTATAAGGGAGATTCCTTGAAGCAAGATTGAAGTTTTCTTATTTTTTTATTGGAATGGATACCGAAAATTGAATCTTTCCATCCCGGCAGGTAGCGCTGATGTTCCCACCGTGTTTTTCTGCAATCGCCTTGGCAATAGAGAGCCCAAGTCCAAAATGATGCCCATTGTCTGTTCTGGCCTCGTCCACACGGTAGAACCGATCAAAGAGGTGACCCATCTTTTCATCCGGGATTGCCTCGCCTTCATTGATCACGCTCAGCAATGCCATGTGTCCCTGGCTTTTAAGAGATATGGCAATTTTGCTGCCTGTGGAATGACGGATCGCGTTATCAATCAAAATGGAAACGACCTGAGTCAGTTGTGTCTGATTTCCCGTCAGAATCAGGTTTTCCTCAACATCACTCTCAAGCGTTTCCCCCTGGTCAAACGCCAGCATTTCAAGCGCTAAGACCTCCCCGGTAACAATTCTCGAAAAATCCACCTGTTCCATGGGCACATTCGCATTCTCAGCCCGGGAAAGCTCCAAAAGCTGCTGAACAAGCCCACCCATGCGTTCATTTTCATAGAGGATATTTGAAAGCCACTCGTTTTGCCCGATCTCGCTTGAGAGAATTTCTGCATTCGCACCGATCACTGCCACCGGCGTTTTCAGCTCATGACTCGCATCCGAGATGAATTGCTTTTGTCTCTGGTCGTTTTCCTCAAGGGGACGGATGATCCGCTTTGATAAGTACAGCGAAAGGAAAAAGAGCACGATCACTGCCGCTCCACCAATGATCAGCACATTTCGCAGCAGCGTATGGAGGCCGCTCTCCGATACAGTGTTGTCCATAAAGGCCACCAGAGTATCCTCCGATCTGCGGCTCACAATAAATGACAGATTGCCCTTTCTTCCGGATGATTCCTTTCCTGCAAGTATTTCTCTTGCAATCTCAATCAGCTCATCCTCGCTGTAAACCTCACGATCCCCATTGTCCACCGCGAGGACCGCCCCCTCGTCTCCAAAGGTAACCGAATAAAAGGTGGAAAGCTGGTAATCCGGGCGCAGATCAAGCGGTGGTTTCCCGGGTGGGGGATCTGGCATGGACATGGGCGTTCCCCCGGGAATTGCTCCTTCCAGGAATCCAGGTTCCTGTTCCTGATAGAACAGTTCAACGTGCCGCTCAAGCATTTCCATGTTTCTCTGCCGAATTTCCCGGGAGCTGGCGATCATGATGACGGACAGCGTGATTGCAAACAGGAAAAGGAGTGAGCCCATAATCGCGAGGACGATCTTTCTTCTCGAACGACTAAACATCTTTCTCCCTCAATTCATATCCGAGGCCGCGTACTGCCTTGATCTCCACACGGGAGCCGACAAAGACCAGCTTCTTCCTTGTAAAGGACATATACACCTCTACGTTATTGTATTCTGCCTCATTGTCAAAGCCCCAGATCTTTACGGCCAGCTGTTCTCTGTTGATGATCTGTCCCTGATTGACAAACATGTACTCAAGAATATGCAGTTCCTTTTCACTGAGCCTCACGCTTTGACCGTTCTGCTCACAGGTCAGCGTTGCCTTGGATGTATCAAGGCATAGATCACCAAAGTGAAGGTTCCCATCCTGAAAGCTTGTGCTTCTGCGGCCAAGAGCGCGCAGCCTTGCCAGCAGCTCTTTTGTTTGAAAAGGTTTGGTAAGATAATCATCTGCTCCGCTGTCCAGCCCGGTCACCTTATCCTCCAGCTGGCTTTTGGCCGTCAGCATCAGGATCGGGGTTTTAATCCCATTGTTTCTGGCGCGCCGGGCTGTTTCAAAGCCGTTCATTTCCGGCATCATCACATCGAGTACCGCGATGTCATACACACCGCTGTTAAGAGCTTCAAGTGCAGACGCGCCATTATCCACATGATCCACATCGTATTTTTCCTGTTTCAGCAGCGCAATAAGTGCTGCCGCCATTCTCTTTTCGTCTTCCGCCAAAAGAATTCTCATACAATCACCGCCTTACCCGGTTATTATGCTGCAAAAAGCTTGAGATTACATTGAAAACCGTCGATTTTTAGCAAAATGGAAATCATTGTTTCACAGAGAATAGCTGTTCCCAGACTGACAACTCAGCATAAAATTCTCTTTTTGAAACTTGGTCAAAATACTATCCCGCCTTTATTCCGTAGAGGATTTGCATCTCTGTCACAAAGACAAGCAAAGAAATTCCTCCATGACCATCTCACGGATCATGGAGGAAAACACATACGTTCATCTTTCAACATGCTGCGATGCATTGCCTCAAGATAAGCACTCATATGCAAGTTGAAACTCTTTGTAGAGCATGTTTCGGAAATTAACATCTGCAGCACAGCGCTTTGCATCATCAAGACGTCCAAGGGAAAACAGTCTGTCCATTAAAGTCCCAATCAGTCTTTCCCCTTCCATGCGTCCTTCCATGCGTCCTTCCATACGTCCCTGTTCCTTACTTTTTCTTGCAATACTCTCACCCAAATTACACACGGTACTCAACTCCTTTTCCAATTCCTCAGTCATTTCGATTCGATATTCTTCTTCCAGCTGCCGCTTGCGGTTCTCAGGCGGCAATTCATTGGAGAGCAACAGGAGTCAGAAAGCAAATTAGCATGAGCATGAGGGAAAATATATGAGTTCATCTGTCAGTGTGCTAGGGATACGATGTCTTGAGGCAAAAACTCATGCAAGTTGAAACTCTTTATAAAGTGCATTTCGGAAATCAACATCTGTTGTGCAGCGCTTCGCATCATCAACACGTCCGAGAGAAAACAATTTGTCCATTAAAGTCCCAATCAGTCTTTCCCCTTCCATACGTCCTTCGAGTCGTTCTTCCGCGAGTCCTTCCGCGAATCCTTCCATACGTCCCTGTTCCTTACTTTTTCTGGCAATATACTCACCTAGGTTACACACGACACTAAGCTCCTTTACCAATTCCTCAGTCATTTCGATTCGATATTCTTCTTCCATCTGCTGCTTGCAGTTCTCCAGCTGCAATTCATTGGAGAACAACAGTGGTCAGAAAGCAAATTAGCATGAGCATGAAGGAAAATACATGAGTTCATCTGTCAGTATGCTAGGGATACGATGTCTTGAGACAAAAACTCATGCAAGTTGAAACTCTTTATAAAGCGCATTTCGGAAATCAACATCTGTTGCGCAGCGCTTCGCATCATCAACTCGTCCAAGAGAAAACAATTTGTCAATCAAAGTACCCAGAAGTCTTTCCCCTTCTATACGTCCCTGTTCCTTACTTTTTCTGGCAATTCCCTCACCCAAATTACACACGGTACTCAGCTCCTTTTCCAATTCCTCAGTCATTTCAATTCGATATTCTTCTTCTAGCTGCTGCTTGCGGATCTCCAGTGGTAATTCATTGGAGAGCAACAGGCTCAGATAACGGATTAGCTTGTCTTCGCTTTTCGTTCCATCCGGTCCGACTGTGATGACCATTACCTTCAGCTTATCATAGTCCTCTTCCTTTGCGGAGAGATTTCCCAGATGGATAATCTGTTGCATGCGGTATTCTGTAATGGAATGCTGCCTGCTCGCACTGTCGGGACAGATCCAGATGCTGTAAACCTTCTGAAGCTTCTGATACTCCTGATGCGTAAAAACTGTCCCGTATTGCTCGGAAATCATTCTGGAGCAGTAATAGATTCCCCTGGTAACAACTCTGTAACTCAGCTGATCATCCACCTGTATCTCAATGTTTATGATCAGCTTGACAAGAGTGTCAGACTGCGGAAGTCTTGCAATAAATCGAATATCGTAGTGAATGGTCTGCTCATTTGCCGCACTGCTCTCAGAGTTCATCTGCGTAACACGCTTATTTCCGTCCAGT
>JAFUZM010000174.1 GCA_017476605.1 Clostridia bacterium | reverse complement strand
CTTATCAGATTGTCCCTGTGAGGTAGGGGTTACTCCTGATGTCTTCCGCAGTAACAACTTCAACAGCTGCGCCATCGTTGTGATCTCGTGCTCTCCCTGTATTCTTGCTTCCATCTGTATTTCCTCCATCACGCTTATTTTTCAAAACTTTTTCAATGTACGCCCAGGTACTAGCTCCATATTTTTTTGCCTCCTGGATCGCATCACAAATCATATCGCTATCATATCCATCTGCTAGGTATCGTCTCACTGTATCCTCATCGTATGGCGTAAAAGGCATTCCGCAGTATCTGCACACCGTTTCTATTTTGGGGATGATCTCTGTCCGGATTTTCAGGTTTTCCTGCAGTTCTTCTTCGGTATATATCGAGCCAAATCCCGTAGATAAGGTCCCTGGCATGGAGGGTTCCTCTTCTACGCGCGCGCGTTTATCATCTTCGGTGTCTGCATCTTTCTTTTTTCTTTTCTGTTCTTTTCTATTCTTTTCTTTTATATTAGAGGGTTTCGTCGACGTCCGTGGACGATCGTCATCGTTCGTCGACGACCGTTGACCATCGTCGACGAACGATGACGAATTACGGTTACGCTTATTGGTAGCACATCTGGCCTGATACCCTTTTTCGTTTTCATCGATTTCATACTTGATAAAGCCAAATGCCGTGCTTTCCGGGCCGGAGAAATCTGGCATAACGCCATCCTTGTGATACTTTGCACAAGCTCTCACAAGACGCCCAAGCTCTTCGTCGGACAAATTGCTCATTTGCTCCAAGTAGCGATCTTGGAATATAAACCCGGACATTTTGGCCATACCATTTCTCCTTCTCAGGGAGAGGGGATTAACCCTCTCCCTGACCTTTATCAACCATTATCAAAAAGGTAAATCATCCTCGCTATAATCCACTGCCTCATAGCCGGTGCTTACAACGCTCTGTGCGTATGGATGGCTATCATTTTCGGCAGCCAGCAGCTTTTTGCGTGGTATCTCATAGGCTCCGCTCCGGATAACATCCACAGACCGAGATGCGCAGGCACGTGTTGTGGTGCGCACCTCGTGAGTATCGGATGATTCGTACTCCTCTTCGTGCATCAGCAAGCCAACAATTTTGTTTGTAAACTGGTTGTAATCATCAGCCCATTTTGCCTCGACCCCGTTGCTTTTTTCGATTGACTCAACCAATGCCTTATAATGGCCGTTTGTGCTGCCATCACGGTCGTACGGAAAAACGTTATACGTTCCCCGCCACTTAGGAGCATCACCCCGGCTACTGCTCTTAGCACTCTTATAGAGTCTGGCATAGTAGCCAGCATACTCACCCTCGGCAATATCGTAGCTTACTACAATCATTGTTGTCCCAGTACGAGTAAGCTTTTCTTCTATCTTTTTGATCACGCAAACATATCCTCCCGCAGGGAGACGTTTGTAATCAGTATCAAAGCTCTGAGCAGTATCGTAATCATGCGGTTTAATCATTTTTAAGCACTCTCCTTGTCATTTTTGGTATCATATCCGTAGTATTCACGGATCATTTGGTCCACATAACCAAGATCATTTTCGATTTTCTCAGCCGGAAACATCTCCTCCGGGGATTTTGATACATCCGTTCCGGTGTTCTGAGTTTGGAACCAGTGAGATTTTCCATCCGTCATACACCGGAGGCAGATAGTAAACATTCCCTCCAGATTAACCTTTTGATCCAGTAACCGGCCAATAGTCTTCAGCTTGACATCGCCATAATCATTCATCTCCTCATGCATCAGGATGTATACGTTAACATTGGATGGCAGGTTGTTGCAGTAGTTGATCAACCTCCAAAAATCATCGCCAATCTCGTTATAGAGATCAAAAGATGCCGAACCGCTTTTTTGTTTATGCTTAGCCATAAAGCACTTAGTCATCAGATATCCCGCATCATCTATGACAATAACGTTCGTCCCTGGATATTTTCTTAGCGTTTTTCCAATGACATTTTCTATCTGTTCCTCAAGACCTGTATCTCCTTTTGGAACATATGTTTTTGCGATACCACCGCGGAAAGGGAGAGGTTTATTTTGCACATTAATCAACAAGGTGTTATTTGGATCAAGCCCTTTCATCGAGCGACTTTTTCCCGAGCCGCTTCTGCCATAAATCATTGTTACCATAACTTGTCATTTTCCCTTCATATTTAATAAGTAGAGTTTCATCTGGATCATTTGATTTGCAAATTAAGTTTTTGTTTAATGGTGGCGCCCTTTACAGTTTTGCCACTGCTAATAGCTGCCTTGATCGCCGTCTTGTCCGGCGTCAGCACAATCTTTTTAGCCCAGTACTTTTTAGGTAGCGCATCCTCGTCGAGGATCTCCACCGCCTCGCTCCTCCTCCAGGAGAGTTTTACTCTCCCAGTCTCAAACTCTGCTCCATCCGGGAGCGCGATGCCACACCATTTTTTGAGCCCCTCGATTGCCCGCTCCACCGAGTCCCCACGCTTTTTAAGCGCTTGGATCTCCGCCTTGATGGCGCTCTGGCTGTACATTAATTCCTTTATATACAAGCCTACGCCCTCTATTTTTTTCTGCCTCTCAAGCTGGAGTGCATCCAGCCGCTCCGGATCTACGATTGTGCCGGCTTCCCAATCAATGCACTCACGAATTCCTTCGTCGATCTCCCATAGTTTCATCTCATTACCTCACTCATTTTTGATCCCATATACCTCTGCCAAGTATCTTATGGCTTGCTCCTCGCACCTGCGAAATTCTCCGGGGCTCTGCATCCGATTTCTCAGCGTCCGCTCACAGATTCCAAGCTTTTCGCCCAATTTATGTTGATCCATGCCCGATACAGCAAGGATCATTTTCACTGTTTTCTTTATATTTTTGTTTTCCTCCTGCCACTGTTTTCTGGCAGCTGCAAGCGTTATGGCCATCATCTACACCCTCCCTTACTGAGGATTATCATCAGGAGCAAAAAGCTCATCAACGGGGACACGTAGTATTTCGGCCAGCTTTTGTAGTGTCTCCTCCTTGCCTCCTCTATATCCATGCTCTAAATCATGGATATAAGGCTGCGATACACCGACTAGCCTTGCAAGCTCTTCTTGCGTAATTTTTTGCTTTTTCCGAATTGCCCGGAACCGGTTCGCCATTGGCTACCTCCTTTCGATTTCTCACATAGTATATAGCTATACGCAATTTATTGTCAATAGCTTATAGCAATATTTTTTACAATTTTCTGTCTTTTTTATAGCCAATTCCAATTTTTATACTTTTTCTTCGCATCAAAATTGGCCATTTTTCAACAATTTTGGGCTTAATACGCTTGATAAAAGGCTGATTAAAAAATAGTAAAGTTTCCCAAAATTTCCTCTTTACAAGATACAAATATAGCTATATAATATTCGGTGCCAACAAAATTAAAAGGAGGTGGCAAGATGAACGTCGTTCGTGAGTTACGCGAAAAAATGGGGCTGCAGCAAAAAGATCTGGCTTTAAAAATTGGAGTATCGCAGCCAACCATATCTGAGTGGGAGCATGGCAAAAAAGATCCATCAGGCGAAAGATTGATAAAGTTAGCAGAGCTTTTTGGTGTAACCACGCTAGAGATTTTAGGGATCCCGATTGATCCGGCGCAAAAAAATGCTCCACGGACCCCCCCTACTGATGAAGAAATCCAATTTGCGCTTTTTGAGGGAGTCGAGGGAATCACCAAAGAGGATTTTGATGATGTAAAAAACTATGCAAAATTTGTTGCTGCGCGGCGGAAAGGCTTGATCAATTGAGCACTGAGGAATTGATTGCGCTTGCGGTTAAGCGGGGGATTATCGTGGACTACTTTAGGATCTCTGGGAGAGCTCTCGCTCTTGATCTTGATGGTACTTACTACATCGCGCTAAATCCCGAGCTAAAAGATCCCGAACTAAAAGAGGCGCTTGCTCACGAGCTTGGGCATTGCTTTACGCGAGGTTTTTACTCGATCCGCACGCCTTTCGCGGTCAGGGATTGGATCGAAGAAACGGCAAAACGTTGGGCATATAAAATGCTCCTGCCGCTTGACAAAGTGCAGGAGCTTATAAAAAACGGGCATGATTGCTACTGGCGGATCGCATATGAGATGGAACTAACCGAAGATTTTGTAAAAAATGCCATCGAATACTATCGATCTCAAGGTTGGCTACAATAAAAAAAGCCCCGGTATAATACCGAGACTTTTACCACCAGAAAGGAGGTGTTGCTGTCAAATCGTTCCCCGCCCTTGATGATATCTGTGCATCTATCACTGTATTTTGTGCTTCAGAGAGTTACTACTCGCATTACTATTACGATCTTCCGCCAAGAATCATCGTAATTTTATATAATATAGTGGTAGATTTTTCGAAGAATCATCAACGGCAAAATATTTCTTAAGAAAGGAGGGAAAAAATGGCAAAAGCAAAACAACTCCCGTCCGGAAATTGGCGAATACAAACCTATAAAATGGTCAACGGGAAAGCGATCAGAAAATCCTTTACGGCTCCGACAAAAAAAGAAGCCGAGAAACTGGCAATGCTTTGGGATCTTGAGCAAGAGGAAGCGGTAGATCAAGAGGAAACTCTGCAAGCAGTTTTTGAGGATTATATCCGTACGTGCAAAGCCCAAGAGCTATCTCCATCCACCATAAAAGAGTACACATCAAGAGCCACGTACTCTTTTGATGCTCTCCTCGGACATAAATATCAGGATCTCAAAACGATTGATGTACAAAAGCAAATAGATAAACGAGCTGCCACCGTATCAGCAAAAACACTCAGAAACGATCTATCTTTTTTGCGCGCCTCCCTCGCATCCAGGAAGCACGATATCAATTTCGCAAAAATCAAAATTGCGAAAAAAAAGAAGAGGAAAAAACTCGAAATGAAAGAAGAGTGGAGAACGGAGATCCCTCGTAAATCTGCCGAGCTCTACGGAAAAGATGACGATTACCTTTATCTTATACTTATCATCTATGCCGGCCTCCGGCCATCAGAGTCCCATGCTCTAACCTGGGGCGATATAAGCAAAAAGCCAAAGATAGTCGGCACTGCAAAAATGGGATATATCAGTGTATCAAAAGCCATCGTCGAGGGATATGATCGCGCGTTTTACCAAAAGGATACAAAAACCGAATCTGGCATCCGCACCGTGGCTGTAACATGGGCACTGATCGAAGAGATTCAATCCGTAGTCCCGAGGGGATCTGATACAGATATAATCATTCCATCAAATCCATACTCCGATAAAAAGCGTTGGAAGCGCATCAAGCAGGAGCTGAATCTCCCCGATACTATGCGCCGCTATGATCTCAGGCATCTCTTTGCCACATCACTCGTCGCCAGCGGAGCCACCGAAGAGGAGCTCCAGCAGCAGATGGGGCACTCTACCTCATCTTTTTCGCACAGTGTATATGTGGAGATTTTGCAGGAGCACAAAAATACCACTACCGCTCGCTTTGCTGAGTTAAGTGCTGCATCAATCGGTGAGCTTAAAGATGTGCCGAAGGAACCCCAGCGCTGATTTTGGATTTCGTGTGCAGTTTCGTGTGTAGACATCCGGATTTTTTATGCCGTAAGCCGGCAAAATCTTACCGCCGAACGGAAAGCTGTTGCCGGGCGGAACATCTTATAAAAAAGGGATGTAGGCGCTGATCGGCTTTATGCCTGCATCCCTTTGATGGCGGAGCGGGTGGGATTCGAACCCACGTGCCGGTTCTGCCGACAAACTGATTTCGAGTCAGTCCCGTTGCGACCACTTCGATACCGCTCCAAGAAATATGTTCCTCAAAAGTACTCTGGAAAAATGAAAGAACTTTCCAGGGATTCGTTCCTGTAGGTCTGAAATCCCTTATGAAAAAGAGGATCAAAAGATATGCTCCATTTCGTCAGGATAATTCAGAGTCATAGCCGTTATGACCACTTACACCTCCAGGAGATCGCTTTCTTTTTTAAAAAGAAAGAAAAACCGTTGGGCTTCTCCGACTGCAGCAGCAGTCGGGATTGCTCAACGGTTGTCATTATACGTCAAAGAACAGTCCGTGTCAATCCGTTAATTCCTTGCGGCCAGATCAACAATCTCAATGGACCGACGGATAAACTCAGTCATCTGCTCAGCCTCAAGCGGCTTTCCGGTCAGAGCAGCGAGGTCATACAGTTGCTTCATCAAAAGAACACTGCGCTCATCTTTTTCATGCTCGGAAAGATGGGCAATGGTCTCATTCCGGCTGTTCAGAATGACATTGTACTGTGCAGGCATCATAAACTGATGATCCCCGTAAAAACGGCTCATGTCATTGAAGCGGCGGGTCTGCTCGTTTTCGATCAGCATCATCGGGACATCCGCATTGGCAAGGGGCTTGATTTCCACCTTGATGTCCTCTTTGCCTGTTGCCTCCTTGACGAGTGCCGTGATCTTCTCCGTATCAATCGTCTTGGCCTCGGCATCCTCGGACACCAGGCTGTCAACCTCGGCATCGACTCTGCAGAAGGTCACCCGATCCTCATCCTTGGCACTGTACTCCATGTAGGAAATGAAGTTCAGGTCAATGGCATGATCCAGGACGGCGACATCAATCGAACGCTCGGTAAAGAGACGAATCGCAGCATCCTGACGGGCAGCATCCGTCGTATAAACCAGTTTGCCCGGCAGCTTTTCCTCATTGCGTTCCTTGTATTCCTTGAGTGTCAGGAAGGAACCTGCCGTGGTTTCAAACAGGAGACATTCACGCATGCGCTCAGCAAACTTGTCATCCTTCATGACACCATACTTAATGAACGGATGAATGTCCGGCCAGAATCCCTGATACGTCTCCCGCTCTGTCTTGAACATTCCGGTCAGGCGATCTGCGACCTTTTTGGAAATATGATTGCTGATGCGCTTTACGTATCCATCATTCTGCAGGAAGGAACGGGAAACATTCAGCGGGAAATCCACACAGTCGATAACGCCCTTGAGGAGCATCAGGAACTCAGGGATGACCTCTTTTACATTGTCCGCAACGAAGACCTGGCCGGAGTACAGCTTGATCTGGCCATCGTTGATACCAAAATCATTCTTGAGTTTCGGGAAGTAGAGAATTCCCTTCATCTTGAACGGATAGTCTACATTAAGATGAATCCAGAACAGCGGATCCTCATACACCTGGAAGGTATCGCGATAGAATTCCTTATACTCCTCCTCCGTGCACTCGCTGGGATTCTTGAGATACAGAGGATGGGTGTTGTTAATGGGCTCGGGCTTACGCTCCTCCTGTTTCTCCTCTGCCGTATCCGTCTCAGGCTTATTCTCTGCGTTTTCCGTATCCGCTTTCTTTTCCGCTTCCCGCTTGGCCTTTTCCTCTTCCTCACGTTTGCGCTCTTCCTCTGTCTTGATGTTCTCAAGATAGATCGGAACCATCATAAAGGAACAATACCGGTTCAGTACCTCACGGACGCGCCACTGATCCAGGAACTCCGCCTCTGCCTCTGCGATGTGCAGAATGATGGTTGTTCCGCGCTCCTCACGGCTGCCACGGGTCATGGTAAAGTTCATTCCATCCTCGCTCTCCCAGTGAACTGGTTCTGCACCCTCACGGAAGGAAAGGCTCTCGATGGTAACCTTGTCGGAAACCATGAATACAGAGTAGAATCCAAGGCCGAAATGACCGATGATTCCGGAATCCTCCTGGTTCTCTGTCTTGGAATATTCCTCAAGGAAAGATTTTGCACCGGAGAACGCAACCTGATTGATATTGGTCTTCACCTCATCCTCGGTCATGCCAATACCATCATCATAGAACCGCAGTTCTTTTTTGTCCCGGTCAACCTCAACGCGGATAGAGCAGTTTTTCGCCGCTTCGGAATCCACCATCTTCATTTTCGTAATGGCGTCACAGCCATTGGAAACTACCTCACGAATGAAGATATCCTTATCGGAATACAACCATTTCTTTATAACCGGCATTATGTTTTGTGCATCAATGGATACACTGCCACGTGTTTCGTTCATCGTCCATACCTCCTCATGAATTGTATCTGAGGGGACCGCATGTGCAGTCCCTGTATATAAGCGTGCTTTTATTGCGCAAGAGGTATTGTAGCGCCTGCAGGAAGACTTGTCAATACAAAATTAGCACTCAACAGTGTTGAGTGCTAACAATTTTCCTTCTGGTCAGTTTTCAGCAGACAATATTGAGGAGGCGTCCCGGCACAAAGATCACTTTCTTGACCGGATTGCCGCCAATCAGTGCCTTGACCTTTTCATTTTCGAGCAGCTTCTCGCCGTCCTCCTTGGTAAGGCCATTGGGCACCATGATCTTTCCGCGAACCTTTCCACGGATCTGTACGGCAATCTCTACCTCATCTGCCACCAGCTTTGACTCATCCCATGTCGGCCACTTCTGGGTATAAATGGGTGTGCCAAACTTTGCTTCTTCCCACATTTCCTCGGTGATATGCGGGGCAACCGGATTGAGACAGAGGAGGAGTGAACGCAGTTCGCCACGCGTGATCGTTCCGTTGGCATAGATCTCATTGACAAAGCTCATCATGGCAGCAATTGCTGTATTGAACTTCATGCGCTCATAGTCCTCAGACACCTTTTTGATCATGCTGTTGACCGCAACCTCCATCTCCGGACGGACCGTCTCGGAGGCATCCAGCATATCCGCAAGACGCCATACACGCTCGAGGAAGCGGCGGCAGCCCTGGGCACCCTGCATGGACCACGGGATCGCCTGATCGAAGGCGCCCATGAACATCTCATACATCCGGAATGCATCCGCGCCGATTTCCGCAATGGTCTCATCCGGATTGATGACGTTGCCCCTGGACTTGCTCATCTTCTCGCCGTTGGCACCAAGAATCATGCCATGGCTGGTCCTCTTCTGATAGGCTTCCTTGTTTGGAATCGCGCCGATATCATAAAGGAAGAGATTCCAGAACCTTGAATAGAGCAGGTGCAGCGTCGTGTGCTCCATTCCACCGTTATACCAGTCAACCGGCATCCAGTACTTGAGTTCATCAAAATCCGCAAGCGCCTTGTCGTTATGCGGATCGACATAGCGAAGGAAGTACCAGGAGGAGCCTGCCCACTGAGGCATGGTATCCGTCTCGCGACGTGCAGGACGACCGCAGCAGGGACAGGTGGTATTTACCCAGCTGTCCATCTTGGAAAGCGGGCTTTCGCCGGAATCGGTAGGCTCATAGTTGTCTACCTCAGGCAGGAGCACCGGAAGCTGATCCTCCGGAACCGGTACCCATCCGCAGGAATCGCAGTAGACCAGCGGAATCGGCTCACCCCAGTAACGCTGACGGGAGAATACCCAGTCACGCAGCTTAAAGTTCACTTTCCGCTCGCCGATTTTATGCTCTACCAACCAGTCAATGATCGTCTTCTTTGCCTCCTGAACGGAAAGTCCGTTGAGGAAACCACTGTTGACCAGTGTTCCGGTGGCCACATCCGTGAAGGCTTCCTTCTGAACATCCTCGCCGCCAGCGACCACCTCAATGATCGGCAGATTAAACTTCTTTGCAAACTCCCAGTCACGCGTGTCATGCGCAGGAACGGCCATGATGGCGCCGGTTCCATAGGTAGAGAGGACATAATCCGCGACGAAAATCGGAATTTCCTTGTCATTGACCGGATCAATGGCCTTGATGCCCTTCAGCTCAACGCCGGTCTTTTCCTTCACAAGCTCGGTGCGCTCGAAATCACTCTTGCGTGCCGCAGCCTCGCGATAGGCAAGCACTTCACCCCAGTTTTCGATCCGATCCTTCAGCTTGTCAACAACCGCATGCTCGGGGGCCACGACCATATAGGTGGCACCAAAGAGCGTATCCGGACGGGTCGTGTAGACACGAAGGCTGAGATCGCTGTCTGCAATCGCAAAGTCTACCTCAGCACCCTCGCTCCGGCCAATCCAGTTGCGCTGCTGGACCTTGACCTTTTCGATGAAATCGACATCATCCAGGCCGTCAAGGAGCTGCTGGGCATAGGCTGTAATCTTGAGCATCCACTGGCTCTTGACGCGGCGTACGACATCCGTGCCGCAGCGCTCACATTTTCCACCCACGACCTCCTCATTTGCAAGGCCGCACTTGCAGCTGGGGCACCAGTTGACGGGCATCTCCATCTTATAGGCAAGGCCCTTTTTATACAGCTGCAGGAAAATCCACTGCGTCCACTTAAAATAATTAGGGTCCGTGGTATTGACCTCTCGGCTCCAGTCAAAGGAGAAGCCGATCCGTTTCAGCTGCTCACGGAAATGATCAATGTTCTTTTCCGTCACCCCTGCCGGATGCACGTGATTCTTAATGGCATAGTTTTCCGTCGGCAGGCCAAATGCATCCCAACCAATCGGGAAGAGCACATTGTATCCTTCCATCCGCCGCTTTCTGGCGATAATATCCATGGCCGTATTGCTTCTTGGATGACCCACATGAAGTCCCTGTCCGCTTGGATACGGGAATTCAATGAGGCCATAGAACTTCGGCTTCTCATGGCTGCTCTCTGCCTCAAAGCAATGTGCATCCTCCCAGTTCTTTTGCCACTTTTTCTCTATTGTTTCTGGATCGTAAACCCTGCTCATACTATCCCCCTATAAAAAAATTCCCCTGTGCAATGCACAGGGGCGTATTAAAACGCTGTACCACCCTGCTTCAACTGCCCTGCGGCAGTCCTCAGCAGCCTAACGGCTCAGGCCGATCACGGTGCCTATCCGTTGAATGTTTCCATTCAAAGCTCAGGAGTGAGTAATCCAGAATCTGCAACGCTGCCTTTCACCTGCCGGCAGCTCTCTTTGCCTGCACATATTCTGTTTCTTTCCGTCATCGCCTGTGTTCTCTTGAACGGTGTTCATTTTAGCGGGCGAACCTCATATTGTCAAGCCTTTCTTTTGCGCATTTCGGCGCTTTCCTGAGGTCCGGCCACAAAGAAGCAGACCGATGTCTGCCTTTTGTTATGCCCGGTCATAGGTCCCATCCCGGTTCATCACCAGCTCAAGGTCTGCCGGCAGCATTTTATCAAGGCAAAGCCTTGCGTTGGGCAAATCGCTGAAATAGACAAATTCCCGCGCCGCCAGGGCACTGGCACCACTGGCATGCTTTCTCTCAATCAGGCGCTCCGAAATGTCCTCCTCCTTTGCCCGGATCGAAATGGTATAGTCCGCATACGTATGCAGCTCCCGCCATCCGGGTTCATCCAGCAGAAGGTAGTTTCCCTCAAGCAGAAGGATATCCCCTTTTACCATCACTGCATTTTCCACAGGATTATGGAGCAGTCGGTCATAAATTGGCCACCCGAACTCCTCACCGCCGACCGCTCTCTGTATGGCCTGCGTGAGTCCCGGAAGATCAAAGGTTTCCGGTGCGCCCTTGATGCTGACCAATGGAATGCTTTCCCCGTTTCTTTCAGTCCTCTCCCGCATCAGCACTTCCTGCCGCCGATGAAACCCGTCCATTCCAAGAACCGTCATCTCAGGACAGAGAGTTGCGAGAAACTGACACAGCGTGCTCTTTCCTGCCGCCGGCGGCGCCGCCATCATCACAAGGATACGGCGACCCCTGGCCTCATGGAGCTCCCTCAGCGTGCGAATCAGCGGTGCAAAAATTGTCTCAATGCTCTCCTCTGAATACGCTGCATGGACCATGATTCCGTTTATCTTTATGTCGTACCTGATCATCATTCCCATTCAAACTCCGGCCGTTTCTTTTCCTCGCACACCTCTCTCAAAAAGACATACTGATTCTGATCCGAGAGGCTTTCCTCAAAGTGATAGTGAAGACGGGTGAATGCCTTTGCCTCCTCCGGCGTCTCTGCCCCAGTCTCCGCCAGAAAGCGAGCCATTTCCCCTCTGGCCATCTTGGCATATACGCCTTTCTGAACCACCTTTCCCTTTTCCCGTTCGCCGAATACACAGGTCACCATTCGCTCCCCGGGCATCAGGTAAGGCGAAACGGCCTGACTGTATTCCCTGGAGGCCAGATTGAGAATGGTATGATCTTTCGGCATCACGGCTCTGTAAATAGCATCCGACCAAAACTGATAGAGGTTTCTGGCCTGCCCGATGGCCAGCTTTGCCTGCATTTCAAGGCGATAGGAAACAACGCCGTCCATCGGGCGGAGCATGCCATAGAGTCCAGAGAGAATTCTGAGATTCCGACTGAGATAGTCCATCATGGGGTCGGTCATCACCTGCGGTGCCATATACTGATACTGAATGCCATCATAGGCAAGGATGGCCGGTGTCCCGGGATGACGCAGGTCGATCCCGGCAAGCTCCTCTGCACACGTTCCTGCAATGGCATCACTGCAGTTCCACAGCGCTCTCAGTTCTTCATAGGACAGTTCCCGCAGCCTTGAGAGAATCTGCCCGGCCTTGTCGATAAACAGAGGCATATCCCGGTATATGTTGTCCCGGCACTGCATCTTCTTTGCCGGAGAAATGATGATTCTCATCCCGCACTCTCCGTTTCATCCCGAATTTACCTGAAAACCGGGAATGGCTTACTTTTCTTCAAGTTCACCGAGAACCTCCTGATAGCCGCTTTCATATGCATGGGCAAACCGCGCCTCCTTCTTGACGCGCTCAACCTCCTGCGCAGCCTTTGGAATCAGCTGAACCGTTCCGGCACCGCCGATGCATCCGCCTGGGCAGGCCATGCCCTCCAGCAGGTACCCATTGAGCCGTCCGGCCTTTGCACGCATCAGCATCTTGCGGCACTCCACCAGTCCCTCTGCATGTTCCATCTTAATCTCCCTTTCGGGATCCAGTTCATGAATGCAGTTTGCAACCGCCTGCGCGACGCCGCCACTGACGGAAAATCCATGACCGTCTGCACTGGCGGAAAACGGCATATTCTCCGTAGCAAGCGCCGTGAAATCCACCTCTTTGGCCTCAAACATACCCATGACTTCCTCGAAGGTCAGAACAAAATCAATGTCGCTTCGTATGGATTTGCGGCTGGCCTCGAGCTTCTTCGCTGCACAGGGCCCGATAAAGGCTACCTTACAGCCCGGATGATCCCGTTTAATCAGGCGTCCCGTGAGAACCATGGGGGTAAGCGCCATGCTGATACAGTTCGCATACTGTGGAAACTCGCGCTTTGCCATGACGGACCAGGCCGGACAGCAGGAGGTTCCCATGAACGGCAGTTTTTCAGGAACTTCCTCAAGGAAATCCCGTGCCTCCTCAAGGGTACAGAGGTCCGCACCAATGGCCACCTCCACCACATCCACAAATCCCAGCTGCCGGAATGCGGCACGAATCTTGTCGATGCTCAGCTCCTTGCCAAACTGTCCCACGACCGCCGGTGCAATGGCGGCATAGACCGGGACATCACTGCGAAGGGCCTGGATACACTGGAAAATCTGCGCCTTGTCTGCGATTGCACCAAACGGGCAGTTTGCAAGACACATTCCACAGCTCACACACTTTTCCTGATCAATTTCCGCCCGGCCGTACTCATCACTCTTGACCGCCTTCATGCCACAGGCAGCGGCGCAGGGGCGCTCCATCCGCAGAATGACACCATACTGACAGACGCTCATGCACTTCCCGCACTTGATACATTTCTCCTGATTGATGGATGCCCGGCCATGCGTAAAGGAAATGGCGTCCTTGGGACAGACCTGACGGCAGGGCTGTGCCAGGCACCCCTGACACTGATCCGTGATGACCACCTTATTATCCGGACAAGCGTGACAGGCAAACTTGATGATGTTGATGAGCGGTGGCTGGTAGTATTTTTCCGGATGCACGCATTCCTCGGCTCCACGGGATACCGGCGCATGCTCCGTCACATCACGAAGGGGCAGTCCCATGGCCAGACGCATCCGCTCCTTGACAATCGCCCGCTCCAGGAACACGCTTTCTCTGTAGGTAGACACCTCACCGGGAATGATCCGATACGGAATATTCTCCATATCCGCCAGGGATCCTTCCTCATAGTTATAGGAAAGCTTTGCTACCTCTGTAAATACCTTTTTGCGAATGTCATTGATTGATGTATGTATACCTCTCATGCCCATATGCTGTTCCTCCATTCCTTAATACGATAGCTTTGCAACAAGTTCACCGGTAAACTCATCCATGATGATGAGCCGCACCTCTGCCTCCGGATTTCCGGAATACACCTGGTCATTGACAGAAATGCTCCCGTCTTCAAAAAAGGTCACCCGTCCAAAGGACGTTTCTATCTCTTCTCCGTTTTCTGCGTTTTCAATGAAGGCATCCTCTTTCCGGTCAACGATCAGCGAATAGGCAGCGCCATCCCACACAGAATCATCCAGGCCCGACAACGGCCAGAGTCCATCTGACCATTCAAGCCCCTCATCCTCCTCAAACAGATGACGCCGTACCACATTCTGAAGAAGCTGCTCATTTCGCTCATCCTCATAGAACACTGCATCCTCGGAAATCGTCATGCAGAGGGAAAGATGCTTGTCATGGAGCAGCGTCAGGATCGTCGGAAGGTCGTTTTCATGGTTTTTAATGTGTCCCAGCTTATAGGTCACATACTCCCTGTACAGATTCCCCCAGCCTGAGTCGGTCTTGTCCCGCCAGTCCGGCAGGTCATAATGCTCCTTCAGATACTTTCCGAGATAATCCGTCACCTTTCTTGCCCCGGAGGGATTCAGATGAGAGAAGGAATCATACATATCCGTTCCGTAGTCGACGACATAATCCATGTAGACAAAATCAATGAACGGAACGTCATATTCCTCTGCGATGTATTTTACGTAATGCTCCCCGACCTGGTCATTATAGGTGGCGGGATAGGGCACATTCACCAGTACAATGGGAATATTCCGGCTCTGACAGTATTCTATCGCCTTTCTGAGATACGCATATCCGTATCCGTCATTTTCAAAGCCGACATCCTCCGTGATTTCATATTTCCGGGGCTCCGACAATCCGACGACCATGGTTCCGCCCTTTTGAACGGATGTGGTGGGTTCAAAGTCCGCAGGCGACAGTTCCTTCCATCTGGCGTGATACTTGATAAACGGGAACAGATATTCAGGACGCATCTCGGAAAAGAGATTCCCGTCATCATCCGCCGCAAGGGGATTATCCGTCAGATCCAGAATTGCCTGAGTCTTAAGCCTGTCCAGCGGAAAGACATCAAAGGAGGTATGCAGATCACCGGAGCTGGCGGTCAGCTTCTCCACATAATCCACATCCTTGACACCCAGCACGACCACTTTCGGCGTCATCCGATCCATCGCAAGCTGCATGATCCAGTAGCTGACCGGCAGCGTATTTCCGATGCCCGACAGATTATACGAGGCAATGCCATAGTCCTCATAGAGCTCCATGGGATAGATCCCGTTGACCGTATGGCTGTCCCCAATGAAAATGACATCGTATGCCGCCGGGTCCTCTACGAACCCGCCAAACCGGATGCGGCTTTCCTTGCGTTCAAAGATCGGTGAAATCACGCAAAGGAGGACAATGACCAGTCCGCAGAACAGGACAAGTTCCAAAAGCTTCAATAGCCCTTTCATGTTTTCCCTCTCTGCAAGTACAATTGGGTTTGTTCATTTGCCAGGCAATTCTGTCAAGTACCTGCTATTGACAGTGCCATGTACCCGGTCCCTCAGAATTTATAGTACAGGAACGAGGCTTCATTGAAGCCGGATCCCCATATACCAAAAATCAGGACGCTGAAAATAAGGAGAAGAAACATCAGCCAGCGGATGGGGAAGGAAAACGCCACCAGTTTTTCCCGAACCTGGACACCGCGTTCAAGGAGCAGGGATACGACAAACAGCAGCAAAGTTCCGCAGATAAGAACCCCCCCATCTGCCGGGGAAAGTCCCAGCTCGCTCAAAAGGCCTGCATGAACGGGATTGCCCCATGTCGTAAAGATTCCTGCAATCATTCCGAATGCCGTCCTCGCGCTGTCTGCCCGGTCAAAAAACCAGCCGATATTCACGATGACAAATGTTCTCAGAACGCATAAAAGATGGGTAAACGGTGATGTCGGACGCCCTTCCTGCCGAAAAATGAGCGTAGACAACGCCAGGATGATGCCGTTATAGAGTCCCCAGAGAATATAATTGGCCGTTGCACCATGCCAAAGACCTACAAGGAAAAACACCAGAATATTGCCAAGCGCTGCCGGCAATGCCCTTGACAGTCGTACGTTCCACTTTTTGAGCTTTTTGGAGAGGGCCGTCATCGGCTTTGACAGAGCAAAGGGGTAGAACACGTAGTCCCGCATCCAGTTTCCGAGGGAGATGTGCCAGCGGCGCCAGAAGTCCGCCAGGGTTACGGCAAAATACGGCTGACGGAAATTCTCGCTCAGCCGAACCCCCATGAGTTCGGAGAGACCGAGGACCATGTCGATTCCGCCGGAAAAATCACAATACTGCTGAAGGGAATAAAGAAGGACGGCAAGAACCGTTATTTTCCCGCCATATTGACCGCCATCAAAGACGGCATTCACAAAGGGCATGGCCCGGTCCGCCAGAATCAGCTTTTTTGCAAGGCCCCACAGGATGCGAAGGAAGGCCTTGAGCATGCCTTCAAAGGAAACCGTCTCAGGCTCCGCCAGCTGCGGGAGGAGCTGTGCGCTCCTGCTGATGGGGCCCTGAATCAGCTGCGGAAAATAGGAAAGGAACAGCGCAAGCCTCAGGATATTTCGCTCCGCCTTGCATTTTCCGCCGGCCACATCCAGAAGGTATCCGGCAGACTGAAAGGTATAGAAAGAGATGCCAAGCGGATGAAGCAAGCCCAAAGGCTCGGATCCAACCAGACCCAGAATCTCATCCAGGTACTTGAGAACGGCAAGAATTCCGAAATTGATGAGGAGAACAGCAAAGACCACCCCGCGGCAGCGACGCTCTGTCTGCTTCTTGATCCGCCTGCGTTCCTCCCTGTCGCCCCCTGCCTTTGCCTGATCCGCTGTTTCCCTGAACCGGCGGATCATTTGTCCGCCCGCATAGGTGCTGCAGATTGTAATAAGAAGAAACGGAAGGCCTGAAAGGGAACGCATGGCATAGAAACCAAGGTTTGCCACAAGCAGAATGATCCATCTAAACGACCTCGGGCATATTCGAAGAAGCAAGGCTGCCGCAATGCCGACAGCGATCAGTTGAGGGACAAGCATCTTTTTCCTCCCATATACCTTCAAAAGGAATGCAGTTCACGGATGATCCTCGTTTTCATCCATCAAAACAGTCAGCTCATTTTACACAATGGACATAGTTTGTGCAACGGCTCCCGCAAAACTTTTACGCCCTCTTGTATCTCGATTCAAAACAGATCGTTTTTCTCATCTGCGGACAAAGACGCGCATCTCACCGGGATGCCGGTTTGCCCAGCTGTAATACGGAATAAAGGTCAGCTGCGCTTTTTGCGATTCAATCGGGCGATCTCCATAGAGCACATTTTCCCATCCCGTATCGCTCTCCCGGATGCCCTCCACGTTGAGTTCCACAATACCGCCCAGCTTATCTTCCTTCCACTCGGCACTAAATGCACCCGGTGCAGCACCACACAGGCGGAGCATATGCAGCGCCTTGCCGTTGTCCTCCTCCTCGAGGCAGTAAATGATGGGCCCCCTCGATATGGCAACCTTGTCCGTATCCTCAGAAATCCTGGGATTCGCGCGCAGAATGGTCACCGGCATTTTGATGTCCATGGAAATGACGGTATCCGCGTCAGGACAAACTGCAAAATACCCATCTTCAGCTTGTCCCTCCACCCGTTTTCCATCCATGCTGACCGTATACTCTTTGCACCAACCCGGAATCCGCAGCTTCAAAATAACCTTCTCCTGCGTGTCAGCATGAACCCGGATGGTCACCTTTGAATCCCACGGATACCTGGTTTCAATCTCCAGATGTACCTTATGTCCATTCACCTGAACATCCGCAGATCCGCCCACATAAAGATGCAGGTAAATGGTATCGTCCTTTACGGAACAGATGTACTCCTCCAGTGAGGAGATGAGCCGAATCACATTGGGCGGGCAGCAGGCACAGCCAAACCATCTTTGCCGTTCAAACTCGACGTGTCGCTTATGAGCATCCCTCCTGCAGGCCTCCGGCACCACTTCGAGGGGATTCACATAGAAGAATTTCTTCCCGTCCAGCTGCATGCCGGAAAGAATACCGTTATATAATGCCCGCTCCATAACGTCCGCATATTCGCCCTTTGCATCAAGCTCCAGCATGCGTCTTGCAAAGAAGACAAGACCGATGCTGGCGCAGGTCTCCCCATAAATGGTGTCATTGGGAAGATCATAGTCAAAGGTGAATGCCTCGCCATATTCTGAGGACCCGATATTCCCGGTGACATACATTCGGCGATAGACCGTGCTTTCCCACAGTCGCCTGCAGGCTGCCCGAAGGCTTTCATCCCCCGTTACCCTTGCAACATCCGCCATTCCGGAATACAGGTACATGGCACGTACGGCATGTCCCTCTGCCTCCTGCTGCTCCCGAACCGGTTTTCCCGCCTGATAGTACTGATACTGAAACGGGCTGTCCTTCCAGTGGAAATCGTTATGATTCTTCCTGTTTTCCTCTTCAAAGAAAAGCGGCTGCTGTCCCCTTTGATCGACGAAATATCTGGCAAGCCTTAAGTGCTTTTCCTCATGAGTGATGTCATAGAGGCGCATCAGGGCCATTTCAAGTACCGGATGTCCCGGATATCCGCGTATTTTCCCCTCCTCCGGTCCGATGGCTCCGTCGATGCAATCAACAAACCGAATCATGGCATCCAGCAGTTCCCTCTTTCCCGTCACCCGATAGTACGCTACCGCCGCCTCCAGCATATGTCCGGCACAGTACAGTTCATGATGATCCTTGAGATTGGTAAACCGTTTATGAAGTCCTTTGATGGTATAGTAGGTATCCAGATACCCATCCGGCTGCTGCGCCTCCACAATCTCCCGAATGGCCCCGTCAATCGTTGCCTCCAGTTCCGGATCCGGATGCCAGCGCAGCGTATACGCTGCACCTTCAATCCACTTTGCTGCATCGCTGTCCTGGAACACATATCCTGCATGCTCGCCCTGCTCTTTTCCGGCTGCAATCCGGAAATTCCGCATGCAGTAGCTGGGCTCTGCATCCGCAATCTGATCATTCAGTGCCTTCCACTGATATGGAATTCCTTCTCTTCGAACCGTTTCGCGGGTCCTTGACCAGAATCTATCCCGAATCTTAACGTCCTGCGAAAAACTTCCTGCTCCGTTCATTTTGTCCTCCGTGTCTATCCGTTTGCTCACGCTTATAGCAGCGTCAAAAATTAATGGAACGGTTTTGAACTTTTGGGCAGCCTGAAATCAGACATAAATCATCTTAATTCCAATCCCCAATAATACGATCTTAACGACTCTTGAGTCTCGGATAATTCCGAGGCTCTTTTTTTGTTTTCAAACGATAGATTCTATTATTCCTAACGCATTATCATCCAGGGTGAAACCAATGTTATACATGGCAATATTATTTGAAAAT
>JAFUZM010000173.1 GCA_017476605.1 Clostridia bacterium | reverse complement strand
CCTATAAGCGGGGCAAGAGCCCAGTGGGAGTTTGTGCCTTGGCACGGGGAAGTTTATTTATTGAAGAATAGAACACTTAAATTTAGCAAAAAATTGCGTAATCCGACATAGAAAATAAAGAACCAGCTTGAATACTTGCTTTTTCAAGCTGGTGTAAGTGATATATGTCGAATTAGGGCTTGTATATGAATCCACCGTGGTTTGTCAAAGGGGTTCACAAAACTTCACAATAACAAATAGACGAGAATCACTTTCATCTATTGTAAATATAGTGCAAAGAGCTTTTAGCGCGCTTGGAATCGTCAGAGCAGAATAAAAAAAGAGGCGATTTCCTATCGGATGTAAAAATAGAAAAGCCGCACCAGAGTGCGGCTCGTATTTATCAAAATTAACGGTTGAGAATGGTCTTCTCGGTATCCTTGTCAAAGAAGTGGAGACGACTGGTCTCGAATGCAACCTTAACCGTATCGCCGGTATGAGAATTGCTGCGGGGATCAACACGAGCAACCACGTTGCCTTCCTTGCCATCCACCTTGAGGTAGAGATACGTCTCAGAGCCCATGAGCTCAACGACTTCGACAGAAGCGGTAACCAGGTTTCCATCCGGCTGGGATACGAAACGATCCTCGTCATGGATGTTCTCAGGACGAATGCCCATGATGACTTCTTTTCCGATATATCCCTCGTCAACAAACTTGCGAACCTTGGAATCCGGAACCTTGACAGCGTTGGAACCAAACTCTGCCCAGATTTCGCCCTGACGGTTAACCAGCTTGGCATTGAAGAAGTTCATCTGCGGGCTGCCGATGAAGGAGCCAACGAAGAGGTTTGCCGGATAATCATAGAGATTCTGCGGTGTGTCGACCTGCTGGATGAAGCCGTCCTTCATAACAACGATACGGGTACCCATTGTCATAGCTTCGGTCTGGTCATGGGTAACATAGATGAAGGTTGTCTGCAGGCGCTGATGGAGTTTCGTGATCTCAGTACGCATCTGAACACGAAGCTTGGCGTCGAGGTTGGAGAGAGGCTCGTCCATAAGGAAGACCTTAGGATCACGAACGATAGCACGTCCAAGAGCAACACGCTGACGCTGTCCACCGGAAAGAGCCTTTGGCTTTCTGGTGAGGAGCTGTTCAATAGAAAGGATCTTTGCAGCTTCACGAACAAGTTTGTCGATTTCATCCTTGGGCTTTTTGCGGAGCTTCAGGCCGAAAGCCATGTTGTCGTATACTGTCATGTGCGGATACAGAGCATAGTTCTGGAACACCATGGCAATATCACGATCCTTAGGCGCAACATCGTTCACCTTACGGTCGCCGATGTACAGTTCGCCATCGGAAATTTCCTCAAGTCCTGCAACCATACGAAGTGTTGTGGACTTTCCGCATCCAGACGGTCCAACCAGTACGATAAATTCCTTATCCTCAATATCAAGGCAGAAATCAGATACTGCTGTAACGTTGCCGGAATAGATCTTGTAGATGTGGTTAAGCTTCAAACTTGCCATATAATAATCCTCCTAGCCATTCGGCTTCTTTCTTTACGCCTTTTTTCTCCCTAGGCGCTTAACTAGTTAGATTATATCGGATGTCCACAGTCTTTTTCAAGTGATAAAAATATCCAAAAAATTTTCGGCATCAAATCCACAGGCAAGTCATTTCCTAAAACTATTCAGTTATTTCGAAATAGTTCCGATTTTTCTTCCTCCGTCGTTTCTCTATCCCTTTTATTTTTTGTGCATTTTGCACAAACTCTTTCCGGCTCAAAAAGCGAATGTTTCTGCCCCGGTCGAACCGATTTTTGTTCTTTCGCCACTTTAACCTATTGTTTTTGTAGATAAACCTTCGGATTAAACGTTTTTTCGCAGGAAAGCAGTACTCCGATATCGAAATTTAGCCATTTTTTGTGAGTTTTTACTAATGTGCTATTTTGCACAAACCGCGGGAAAGCATACAAAATCGAATAAATGCAGGAAAGCTCAAAAATATCTCTTTCATAATTTCCCGTGATTCCGGTCATAGATCAGTCTGAGGCCAATCAGCGTAAGATCAGAATTGATCTCATCAATTACATTTGAGTTGTCCTTGATCATATACGCCATTCCACCTGTTGCAATGACTTTTGTATCAGGTCCAACCTCTTCCTTCATTTTATTGACGATATACTCTACCGATCCGACATATCCAAGCAGAATACCTGACTGAATGTTGGTAATGGTTGTTTTTCCAATGGCGATTTCCGGCATCTGAAGTTCGATTTCCGGGAGTTTTGCCGTTCCGGTTGCCAGTGCTCTATTCATCATTCTAAGGCCCGGCGCGATGGCGCCACCCAAAAACTCTCTGTTTCCCGATACAACGCCATACGTTGTGGCCGTACCAAAATCAATGAAAATACATGGGCCTCCGTACAGTTCAGAGGTTGCAACCGCATTTGCAATTCGATCGCTGCCAAGTTCGCGCGGGTTTTCATAACGAATATTAAGACCGGTTTTCATTCCCGGAACAAGCAGCTTTGCTTCCATCCCGAAATAATCCCGGCACATATGCTCAATGGTATAGTTGATCGCAGGGACAACTGAGGAAATCAGAATGCCTTCAATATTCTTCAGCTGGATTCCGTGATATCGGATCAGGTCCATCATAAAAATGCCGTACTGATCGGATGTCATCGCAGGGTTCGTTGCACAGCGCCAGCGCGTCAGCAGCTGGGATCCATCAAAAACGGCTGCTTTTATATTGGTGTTTCCAATATCCATAACAAGAATCATTTATTTAACCTGCCTTTTCGTTTTTGTCCCTGTTTGGAAGCAATTGAGGAAGTCTTTCCCCATATCTCCGTCCAGAGATTCTGTTACATTATGTTTTTCCATTCAGTGATGTTTGCACTGGCGCAGCGAATCTAAGCAGTAGGCTTATCTCTCCCGTCCCGAAAATGCACGATTCAGTGCCAGAAGGACGATCGGAGCAATAATTGCGGCAACGAGTGCCTCCGGCAATCCGTTTGTTACACCCATGACGGCAATGCCCAGTCCTACTCCATTTTTTGCAATGCTCTCCGGCACACCAAGTCCGTTTTGAAGCATGGCTTCAATACGTGACCCGTACAAAATAAAGATCATCCCCATGACCATTGTTGTATGAATCATTGTGCCAAGAATGCTTGAAACAACATAGGTCACGGTTTCACCCACTTTACCCTTTTTAAAGAAACGTCCGACAAGACCCGAAATCCCATAAACTGCCAACGGAAAGAGTACCCTCGGCATTACGGAAACCAGCGGATTTACAAAAAAAGGAGCAAAAAATGTTCCGCCATTTAAACTCGTAATCAGACTTGAAATTCCAAAGACGAGTCCGCAAATCACTCCGGATTCCCATCCGAGAAACAGTGTTGCAATGATGACAGGAATATGAAGCGTCGTTGCGCGCAAAAAAGGCATTGCAATCAAACCAAGCGGCGTGTTTGCAAGCACCAGTGTGATTGCGACCATCAGCGCAGTTCCGGTCATCCATCTGAGGGAATACTTTTTGTTCTGTTTCACTGCTTTATTCATTTTTACCTCCGTTCAAGTTCCTTTCGGATACCTGACATAATAATATTTATCAACAAACACATCCAAAGCCGCCTGCCGGAAGATAAATGCCAAGGTCACTTTCTTACGCAGCATGATTCGAGCTGTCTTGAACGCGTGTGATACAACCTCATGATCTCTTTCCAGTCATGAAAAAGCCGGAAGAAATCAGGATTTCCGTGATGTTTTCTCCATGTCCGTCCGAATCAGTTCTTTCACATAGGCACTGAACTGTTTGTCGGACATATAGTCGATGAGTTCCGCTTCTGTGGTTCTGTTAAAGGACACAAGTCTCAGAACAATGCTGTCCTGAAACGAAGGCGTCGTTGCTTTTGATCCTTTTTTCTTTTTCACCCTTGCCTTGATTCTACGAATGGGATGAATATTACGAATCGAATATGCCATTGCCACAGCTCCCATCTATTCAAAATCATTTTCATTTCCGCCACGAAATTATAATGACATCCCGGCGTAAATTCAAGGACCTTCTTTCAAATAATGCCAAAATGCCATTTTTAAGGCTCAAAGATTCAAAGCCGCAGGAAATGCTTCCTCTATATCCTGCGTGAATCTCCTGACCGCAATTGAAAATTTCGTCTTACTCAACTCGTTTCATGGAATACGTCCTTTTTAAACCCTTTGTTTTGTGATACAATGAATCATCCCCTTTGGGAAACAGACACTGCATCATTAGAATTATATTTGCACAGACTGTGTCCTTCGTCACAGTTTCTGAATGCAATTGATGATGGAAACGGAAGGTAGAATTCATTGAGAGAAACGTTCTATACATTTGCATCCAGCCAGTTTGAGCATGAATACAAAATCGCACTTCTCAGTGATACGCACGATACTGCATGCGACGAAATACTGAATTCGCTGCATAAGCAGAAGCCGGATTATATTCTGATCGCCGGCGATTTTTTACAAGGAAACATCCCGGAGAATGACTGTTTTAAGATGCAGGACACCCAATACGCTCTTGAGATGCTTGAGCAATGTGCCAAAACCGCTCCAACCTATCTGTCGCTTGGAAATCACGAATGGATGCTGATTGACGAGGATATTGACATTATCCAGAAGACAGGTGTAACCGTTCTTGATAATGCGTTCATTAAGACCGGACCTTTTGTCATCGGCGGCCTGAGTGCCGGAAATGTTCTTAGATACAGACGGCTTGCCGTCTCCCCCTCTTCCCGAAATCATCGGTATAAGGTACCTTCATCGTATTTATCCGTTTCCCTGCTTGAGGAGTTGTTCCCCAAAAAGCACGAGGTTGATCCGGAATTTTTGCCGGACACAAGTTGGCTTGACCATTATGTCCAGGAGCCAGGGTATCACATTCTGCTTTCTCATCATCCCGAATACTGGACATATCCGCCCGTTCGTCTTTCGGAGCTGCCCATAGAGCTCATATTATCCGGCCACGCGCACGGCGGTCAATGTCGGTATTACAGTCTTCTTGAGGGAACATGGCGCGGGCTGTATGCTCCAAATCAGGGACTGTTTCCCAAATATACCTCCGGCGTCCATATTGGGAACAGTACCATGGTCATCTCTCGTGGTCTTTCCAATACCGCCAAAGTGATCCCGCGTCTGTTTAATCCGATTGAAATGGTATATCTCTCGTTGATTCCTGAATCACTTTGATCGTTCAGGCAACTCATTCTAGCAATGGAAAGAAGGAGGCATCCTATGCGTTTTCACATTTCTTTACTGTTTCTTTTCATTCTCCTTTTCACTCTTCCCTCTCTGGCCTCAGCCGCTTCCAATACAGATCCTTATCTTGATATGCTGCTTGCCTTTGTTCAGGATCCGCAAAGCGCCTATCCTCTGCCTGAAAGCAGAAGCACAACGTTTGGCGCCGGAGAGTTTCAAAAGTATAAGAATGACGAAATTGAACTGTCGGATTACAATGCCATGGCGCAGTTTGATGTGGCCCGTGGCTCGATTATCCTGTGTGGTGCACCAGGAAGCGCAAGAAATGTCCGGTACTGGCGTAGGCTGAATGAGGATACCATTCTGTATACCTCATATGTGATTTTCCAGCATTTTGAGACAATTCTGCAGCAAACCCAAAACAAGTTTATGGTCGTGCTGAGCATGAATAACCGCAGATTCATCATCACCAAACAGGCAGATGCCGAGAGAATGTCCTCCGTTGTCGAGCAACGAATCTCACCTAAAGAAGCAACAACGGAGAGAAAATAGAAACCTTTCTCAATCCGGTTGACGCCATATTAACCACACACGTATAATCTGATCAGTTAAAGGATATGATATAAGGAGGAACACCAAGTGGAACGTTTTGCATGGAAAGGACGCATCCTGCCCGGAAAGGTCGAGGAATACAAGCGTCGGCATGATGAAATCTGGCCGGAAATGAAACAGCTTTTAAAGGATGCCGGAATTGGAAATTACAGCATCTGGAGTGATGGGCGTGATGTTTTTGGGTATTATGAATGCGAAAAAGGAATTGAATTCGCAGAAAAAACGCAGGCTGGCAGCCCGATCGTCGACAAATGGAATGAGTATATGAAGGATGTTTTGGACCTTGTCATGGATCCGGAAACAGGTGCACAGCCAAAGCTGACTCAAATGTTCTTTTTGGAATAATGACCGCTTGCCGCAGAATGACCGTAACGCGGTCATTCTTTTTTATCTGTCACTAGTCTGCGATTCCTATTCTTTGACTTCTGCCCACCTGACAGATTCGATTCCGTCAATTTTGCGAATTTGCCCCTCCAGTTCATCCATATGGGTATTCCACGGAACATGGAGCCGCAAACTGGCGTAATAACGATTTTCCTCATTATCCTCATGCTTTACCTGAAGTCGTTTGATCGCCAGATTGCTGTCCTTGCATGTGCGCATCATCTGATCGAGTGCAT
>JAFUZM010000172.1 GCA_017476605.1 Clostridia bacterium | reverse complement strand
GCTTTCAGCTTCAGACCATCCAGTTCCTGTATGCCCGCTGCTTTGGACCTGTATTTGCATTCACCCACAAGCAGATGATGATCATCATAAGCGACCAGATCCACTTCCGATTCCTGCCATGAACCGTCCATGCAGACAGAGCCCCACCATTTTCCGGTTGTATGGGGCATAAAAGGAATGACGTGGTCCAGGGCATATTGAAAACAGCTGTCACGAATGATATCCTCATATGTAACGCCGGTGAATTCCTGATAACGATGATCCAATATATGATGGATCGCTTTTTCCCGAAGGGCATTGATCATCGACATGTTCGGTTCAATGAAAGTATAGTGGAACCGAAACAGCGCATCTGAGATCCGGAAGCGTTGTTTTCTTTTCTCTGTGGAAAGGGGATTAGCTACAGGAGCTACCAGCTGCAGATCCTGCAGGCGGGCCAGGTACGGAGAGAGACCTTTGCTGTCAAGGCCGCTCAGGCCCGCAATCTGGGGGGTGTTTTTATCACTTCCGCCGATAGCGCGGAGGATCTGCTCATATGTGGTGGGATCCCGGAGCTCCTGCAACAGCATATTCGGAGCTTCCCGGATCAGACGGCCGTCCGGGGAAAAGAACAGGGAAGCGGTAGCTTCCTGTACTGAGGGGTATTCCAGAAAGAAAACGACATATTGCGCCACGCCGCCTGTCATGGAATAAACTTTCATTGCATCTTCTGCGGATGGGAACAGGGAAAGCACCTGCTGAAATGTAAACGGACGGACTTCCATGATCTCGTCAAAGCGGCCATAGAGAGGCGCTTCAAGGTTCCCGATCTGTGTTTTCATAAAAGAAAGATTTGATCCTGACAGAATCAGCTTGTCTGCACCCAATCCATGATCAATGAGCCATTGAAATTCCACGGGAGCGCTTTCATTCTTTTTTGCAAGGAAAGGGAATTCATCAATTATTATACAGAGGTTTTCCGGATGTATCTGCGATAAAAGGGAGATTGCTTCCCTGAAAGAGGGCATGGACGAAAGGAAGGTATCTTTTGGGAAAAGGCGCATGGCTACAGCCAGGAAATCCTTCAGGCATGTCTGGTAATCGTAGCTTGTACACTGATAATACATGAAGGTGTACTTCCCATGTCCTTTGCTGATGTATTCTGTGAGCAGCCTCGTTTTTCCTGTGCGTCTTTTCCCGTAAACCGCCATGGCTTTCGCGCTGGGACGGTTAAGGAACTGATCCAGATGTCGGAACTCTTCATCACGAAAATAGAGCACACTCGTCACCTCCTGCTACAGGCGTAGTATATCCGATTCTCAAACTTTTGTCAAATTGTAATTAGGCTAATTAATATTTGGCAAAAAAGCGACAACAGATTGACTGGCAGAGATCATAGATAAATAGACTCGGTTTGGAAAAAATGAAAGACATGGCGCCAATGGGTGCATAAGCAGTCAGAATCATCCATCTTATCAAGGCTGATGCTGAACCGGAAATTGCGATCTGATGAAATAGACGGACCTGTGTAAATGATCGAGAACGGCAGAAAACATTAGGTTGACATACCGCTTAAAACATGCTAGGGTTAAGAAAATTAGGTTGACAGAAAGGGGAGCTTGGATTGAGAAAAGAAATCAGAACAGAAACAGTGTATCAGGAAATCATAAAAACGTATCTGGATAAAGGAAGAATAGAAGCTGTGGCTGCCGCTTTGAACGTTTCAGAGGTTAAGGTCAGGAAAGTGCTGATCACGGAAGGACTGTGGTCAAGCCCGACCAGTACTCGGGTGAAGTATTATTATGAGCAGGGAATAACGAGCGAGAAAATTGCGGAACTCCTTCATACGACGGTGAAGGCAGTTCAGCAGTATATGCCATATTCAAAAGGAATATACCGGGGTGATTATCCTTCAGAGGATGCGAGATATTCTGCTGAATATCGGGAGCGTATACGGATTGCAAAAGAAAATGTCCTCAAAAAGAACAGGGAAATCTATATAGAGGAAGGATGGGAGACGATGAACGGGGAGTCAGAAACGAAAAGAGAATTACAGGAACACATGCCACATTCTGACAACATGGACAGACCATTCATTCTGGATTATTATCCCGGACAGGTTTGTCTTCGCAGCCTTCCGGAAGGAATGGTGGATTGGGATAAAGCCAGATGTACAGGGGTTGATGTTATCAGACTGCACCTGGAATTGAGAAGAGACTCATTCAATCCCTTGGACACGGAAGATGACGGACATCAGAGGGCCGTTTTGCAGGAATCAGATTATTATGAGGAAGAGACCCGCGTGCTGAAAACGTATGGACATGTACAGTATGGAGAAACGATCAGCAGGGATATCCTGGTTCCGTCAGATATGCCTTTATATGCTCTCCATTATGCTATTCAACGTCTCTTTGGCTGGCAAAACAGTCACCTTCATCGCTATGAATTGCCTGCAAAGAAGTTTATTTCTGTAACCGGGAACAGGGGTGAAAACTGGCTGAAACTGATAGGGGTTCTTTTTCAGTCTCCGTTGATGAGAGAAGAAGATCTTTTCTGGGCGGACGATTATGAATATGGCAGTTTTAAAACCTGGTTAAGAAAGAAATATACCGGTCCGTACACATCTCTGTGTCATGGAGAAGGGCTGATTCAGTGTACAAAGGACGTAACGCGGTTAAAAAAAGAATATCCATTGTTTGATGTTTCTTATGTAGAAGATGAAGGAAAATTATCCGTTTCGGATATCAGGCGGGCCAAAGAAGGAAGCCGGCCAGGAGAAATCCCTCTGACCGAAACGGACCAGGATCTGTGGGGCAGAAAGATCATCCGACGTGAAACTGTCAGAATGGAAGAATGTGATGTTATGGGGATGGTCAGGTTCTTTGCGGAATCGGGCGCTAACAACCTGCTGGAGAGACTGACGCTGGATGATGTACTTGCATTGCATGGAAAGCGTCCGGATGCTGCGATGGCTGAAGGAAGTGAAATCTGTGATACGTTTGAACGGTTTATGGATGAGGATACAAAAGAAGACATCAGAGGGATACTAAAGGCAAAGATCGATCACCCTGATTATCAACCAATGACGAATACACCAACCGATGTACTTTATTATTATTATGATTATGGGGACGATTGGCGTATTCGCATTACCGGGAGTTATGACGCGTGTGATCTGATCGAACAGGGACGTCTCAATCAGCAGCAGCTGGATGAGGCGATAGCAAAAGTGCATATGACATACAGACCTGTTTGTATTGCCGCAGACGGGGTATCGCTTGTGGATGACGCAGGAGGCCTATGGGGGTTTGTTCAATTTCTTCGCTCGCAGCATCCCCGGGAAGAGGCTGTTTATTGGGGAAAGGAATCTGTTCCGGATAACGGCCCGTACGAGGAGAAACAGGAAAGTCTGAGCTGGGCAAAGGGATTGGGATGGACTGATAATATGAACCATAAACGAATGTTGTGAAAGGGGAGACAAAAAGATGAATTATCCGGTGTTTATGAAAAAAGTGGAGGAATATGCGGAACAAGGGGATGCAGATGAACTGCGGGTATTTATCCATAACCTGGCCAGGGAAGTTAAGCAGTCGGATCGGGATGATTTTCTGACGCTGTTATCGGATTGCTGCAACATCGTGCCGGAGACAAAGAAAAAATCCAACACCATCTGTATTTATTGAAGCCTCAGTCTGCTTCTTTTGTCAGCGCTTCCACGACAGCGGCTGTATAGGAGCCAGACCTGCTCCGAAGTTTTTCCATGGCCAGACGATGACGTGGATTGCCCAGGTTCAGCCGTACGGTGAAATTGAATTGTTTATCATTCTTCAAAGTCAACACCCCGCTTGCGGAGCGCCTTTGCCGCCAGCCGCTGATATCCTTTGGCCGTTGCTTTGATATCGTCCAGAATGATCACCCGCTGGGGATCGACCTGCCCAAAGTGCTGGATCAGGCAGGCACCGCCGCCCATGATCCAGAGCTTCATCAGCAGGGGGTTGTATTCGTGCTCCCGCAGGCTGCGCATGATCCTGGACACATAATCAGTGGCAGTGTCAGCGGCCCGCCCAGCACAGGGTGTCCGTTGCCATGGCCGGCTCGTCCTTGTATTCTGCGATACCGGCAGGAAAAATGAAGTTGGACGTTTTCACGTTCCCATAGCCATGATCGATCGGAATGAGGATAGGTTTTCTTTTCATTTCAGTCATGTGTACCTCTTTCTGCTGCCTTCTGAAGCGTAATAAAATAAGCAGACCGCAATTTGCAGTCTGCTTTGGAGTGAGTGTAGACAACAGATACGGAGGGCACCTTTCTCCATATCTCCTGGCCAGGAAGGTCCACTCGTATGAGTGTACGGGGAAAAATGAAGAATACCCCGAAATGTGACAGAATTGCATTTCGGGGTATCGAAAAAAACGGTTTGTTGCAAAAATGCACCACATCATACTGATGGTCTGGATTTGTTTACGGTTGTATTCCTCTATATGCTGACAGTTCAGTCTTGGCCTAAAAGCTCGGTATCTGGATGAACAATGATTTCTGCAAGTGAAATCCCGTCAATGATGCATTGTTTTACTGCTTCAGCAGTTGTTGCGTATTTGCCAATTAACTCATACTCATGCCCTCCCACAGGATTATCGAGCTTTCGGTACACCCCGAAATCGGCGTCGCGCCCATCCGGCAGCGTGAGGGGCTCTGATTCATACATGGCTCCCGTATGAAAACGATACTTGCAGCCATTCCACGAGAAGTCGAGCCCATACCAGTGTCCATCTGAGGGGCCCCACTCACCGGTATATTGTGATAGGAACTGGTCGATCGATGTAAATTCATTCTTGCTCATCTGAGATGAAACTCCTTTCGAATCTTGTTGATCAGTGCCCACTCGTTAGCTGTTGGTGGCACTCCTGGTGAATTCTTATCATGGCTAAGGTATACATGTCGATGAGGCTGTACTCCTTTGTGTGGATGTGCAAAATCAATGCTTACGGCCTGCTTGTGCTCGGCATCGTAGTATGCGAGATGCTTTAGCTGGCCATCTTTCACGACAGCATATATCCTGCCTGGAGTGTGTGAGAACTCAGGAGCTTTGACATTACTTGAATCCTGTATGATAATCTAAACATTTGGATCACTTGTTAGGGTTCCCACAGAATGGTAATGCTGGCCACCCTCTTTGAAGGTGAAATTCCCAGTGTCCACGTTTTCAAACGCACCTCGAGAGCCCATATTACATCGCCTCCTTAATCACAGTTATCCTTGGTACCTCCGGCATGCGCAATTGTTTCGCCCCGCTTTTTCTGGCAAACGATTCTGAATAAGGGATTCTCAGTACTCCACCGGTTATGCCAGGCAGAACATCGCCATATACAATGATCAGCGAAGGTTTTATGCGTCTCTTCATCTCAACAAACCCGTCAATAAATGTATCCTGGTGTTCAACACAGCCTAAAGTCGAAACAACGACAGGGCAACCTTCTTCAACTGCACTGAAGCATAGATCATATGTATCCGGAAGAACCCATCCAATTGTCGGGATGATCTGACATCCATAGTTCTGCCATGTACATCCCAACCATCGTGAGCGATAAACATTATGCCGAATATCATTGATATTCATTACAGGATACAAACTGAAGTCAGGCGTTGCTACAGCTGCGCATGTTTGGAACAAAGGTATGTACTTTAGAGGATGGTTCCACAGGCGATCCAGTTCTGTATCGTATCGGAACATGTGCGCTACGACTGCTGAATTGTCTCGCTTTGGAGACAAGCTCCTAAAACTGATGAGCTCTACTTTCTCCCAATCAAAGTATTTGTCAAATGTATTGCGGATAATTGGCATCTTATATGTGTTGTCGAGTTGGTGTTCACCTATTACAGGCCGAAGTACCCTGTACTTCTCATACTCAGAAAGCCCATGAATCATATATTTTCCTCCCGCTGTTGAGTAAACAGCTATTCCGTTTATCCCTATCATAAATGCAAATGAGCAACTGCATTTGTGAATATAGAATAGTGATAGTCAATAGATTGCAATGCAAATTTCCATTGACTAACAAGTGGGAGGTATGCTATAGTAATCAAACAGACACGTCGGATTGCTATAGCATACCGGCGGCAGAACGTCTCTCCTTTCCGCCCGCCAGCGGTTATGGAAGGCGTTCTGTTTTTTTGACCCTCAATTTGACCACCTCCTTTCAAAATGTCGGGTCTCATGAGTGCAGAATATCCAAGAGTTCAAAATAGTAGAATGTGCGATATCGGCTCTGATTATTTGTTGAAAGCAATCCTTGATCTACCAGCAAAGACAAATATCGATTTATTGTAGCTGGTGGCAACCCTGTTTTCGCTGCCACCGTCTTAGCTGTCGTGATTGGCGTTTCATACAACGCATTGATCACATCTTCAATATTGGGTGAGCGAACAAGGTTTCTTGCGACTTCAATATGCCTGTCATGAAGATCGTTGATGTCCGAGATAATGCGGATGTATTTGTTGCATTGTGCCGCAACAGTTGCCAGGAAGAACTTGATCCATTCATCCCATTCACCTTTGTAACGGATGTTGTTTAGCAGCGAATAGTATCGTAGTTTGTCATGCTCAAGTGCTTCGCTGATGAAAAAACAAGGGAGATCAATCTGTTTTTTTGCGAACAAATACATCGGTATGAGCATTCTGCCGACTCGGCCGTTGCCATCCATAAATGGGTGAATTGTTTCAAACTGGGCATGAATGATAGCGGTCCTGACCAACGGGCGCAGTTGATCCTGCGGTTCGTTGATGTATGAGATCAAGTTATCCATTAAGGCATATACTTTTTCAGCAACGGGAGGTGTGAATGTAATGACAGTGCTATCATTCCTGCCAATGTAATTCTGCTTTGTTCTGTATGCTCCAATGACATCGGGCTTACGAACATTCCCTGTCATGAGCGTTGTGTGAATTCTCCAGAAAAAATCATGAGTAAAATCGTGTGAACGCAGCATCCTGTAGCCATCCAAGGTAGCTCTGTAATAATTCTGAACTTCATTGAGGTTGCGATCCTTATCGTTGGGAGCGATTTGGTTTGTCAGGACACCATCCAGTGTTGCTTGTGTTCCTTCCAGTGCAGAGGATGCCAACGCTTCTTTCTGTTGGAGCGTAGGCATGAACCAGGAGCTATTGAGTTTGCTGTCGTGGATTTTCTCGCGATATACTTCCAATCTTGCTGTAGCGTCAATTAGTTCATCAAGGAATTGGAGCGGGTTAATGGTACCTGCCCCCAGTGGCAATGTCATTGCTTCATAGGAATCACTCATGACACTAGAACCTCCCTTCGCATGCAAAGATAGCACAGTATCAATCAAATGTCAAGCAAATTGATTCTTAAACTGCTGCACTGGCATATTGAGATTCAATTTGGCTGATATTTCGACACTTTCGAAGAAGCACCCATGAATCAAGGCTGTTTATAATATGCAATAACCAAATCTGATTCTTACGCTCAACTATGTGTATACCGTCCGTTTCTATCGCCATTGTAGCAGTGGCCGGAATCAAGGCTTGAGTTCCAGCCTTGAAAAACGTGGCACTCAAGATGATCCTCAAGCCTCTGTATCAGAAAAACTGATAAAGCTGATCAGGGAAAACAAAAAGGCTACACGCAAGCAAATGGCAGAGGCTCTTTCGGTGAGCACAAGAACGATTCAGCGATTATTAAACCGTAGATCCCAGCAAATGTAGAACTACACCGAACAGAGTGAAACAACATCTGTGAGAAATCAAGTTTTTTCAATGTAGATGTTGTGTTTTTACATACCTTGGTGTACAAAATATGTAGTCCTACTTAAGACTATTTTGAAGTGGAGGCGGACTACATGGCATTCATCTTCCTTTAGGATCTTCCTTTAGGATTTACTTTTTTAGATAAAAATCGGAAGCACCATGATTGCATATTGGGCAAATAAAATCATCAGGAAGATTCTCATCTGCATTGCATTCTACTGTGTAACCACAAATAGCGCATACATAAGCAGCTCTCCTGGATGCGGGATTGCACAGTTGATAGATTCTCCCTTCATATGGTCGCAATTTGGTTATGCAGTCTGTATCGCTGTAGTTACACATAAGCAGTTTTGGATCTTGAGACAGAAGTTCCTCAGGTATTGCAATAGATTGATTAAAGGGTTGAAAGTTAAAGAGCATCAGCCATTTCTCATCAGCATATTCCCGGGTATAGGCTACAACATTCTGATAGTCTTCCATTACAGGTACATAGTTGCCGAAGACCATTACCGGATGCTTTTTACGTAGCGCAATCAGATTCTTATATGTGTAAAAGACAGAATGTGTATCCTCCAGGGCTTTTTCTACATTGATATAACTATAATTGGGGTTAGAGCGGATCCAGGGCTTACCAGGGGTAAAGCCACCATTAGGGCTACTATTCCACTGCATAGGGGTACGGACGTTGTCCCGGCTCATCATCCGCAGTTTATCCAGAGCTTCTTCCGACGCAACCCCTTGCTGTACCATGGAAGTATACTTACCAACTGTATAGCGCTCATCATAATCCTGAATGGTGGGAAAATACACATTGGTCATCCCAATCTCCTCGCCCTGATACACATAAACGGTACCTGGCTGAGTATGGGTAAGCATGGCAAGCATCTTGGCGGATTCCACCCGGAACTCTGTATCGTTACCAAAGCGTGACACCTGACGGGGACTGTCATGATTGGTAAGATACTGGGACCCCCAGCCGCCATTCTCAATGACTTTCGCCCAGCGCTTTTGAATCTCTTTATATTCAGGTACAGATACCAGCTTAGGGTTCTTTGCGATCTCGAAGTGGAAGATCATGTTGATGGCCCCGGTTTTTTGATCTATATAAGCTTTCGCCTGCTCGGAGTCAGTGTTGCCCATTTCGCCCACTGTCATAATGTCATGATGGATAAAGACATTTTCCTTCAGTTCCTGCAGCAATTTGGTAATACCGGGTTGGTTGGCGCACATCTCCCGATCAACGATGTAACCGTTGGGGTTTACGGGCGGCGCACAGGGGCGAAGACTGTTAGGAAGGCCCGCCGGTTTTTGTAATCTGTTTACAGCATCCAGGCGGAACCCGTCCACACCCATATCACACCACCAATTGAGCATATCGTAGATCTCTTTCCGAAGGGCCTCACAGTCCCAGTTCAGATCGGGCATGTGCTTAGAATAGTTGTGCAGGTAATACTCCTTAGTGACAGAGTCCCATTCCCATGCTGACCCTTCGCCCTCATAGAAGTAGTTGCCCCAGTTGTTGGGCTCATCCCCTTTCCAGATTCCATCCTTATGAGTGTTGGCAGGTCGCCAGAAATAGTAATCGCGGTATGGATTATTGTCTTTAGTTTGTTTTGATTTAAGGAACCAGGGGTGCTGATCAGATGTGTGGTTCAGTACCATATCCAGGATTACCTTGATGCCCAGAGAATGAGCTTTTTCCAGAAGTTCCTTGAAATCTTCCAGAGTGCCGAAAGTCGAATGAACATTTTGGTAATCAGCTATGTCATAGCCATTGTCTACCTGAGGAGATGGATAGATAGGATTCAGCCAGATAACGGTAGCGCCGAGCTCTTTGATATAGTCCAAATGCTGGATAATGCCTCTCAGATCACCGATACCGTCATCGTTTGTGTCCTGAAAGCTCTTTGGATAAATTTGATAAACAACAGCACTCTTCCACCAATCAGTTTGGATCATAAGTATCACTCCTAAAAACAGAATTTAAGAAATAATCAACCCTTCACAGCTCCGTCCACCATACCGGAGACGATACGCTTCTGACAAATGAGTACCATGATCACCAGGGGCACACAGGCTACGATGGCTGCAGCTGCGATCGTATTCCATGGAGTTGTAGTTTCGCCTGCATACATGGTGAGGGCTACCGTGACAGTGCGGGCCTTTTTGCTGGGGTTCAGCACTGAGGCGAAAAGATAGTTGTTCCATACGGCAATGAAGGTCATGATGGAGACTGTGAAAACACCCGGAGCTACCAGAGGCATAAGAATGCGTACAAAGATGGTTACCACGCTGGCACCATCGATCATGGCACTTTCTTCCAGCGCGTCGGGAATGGTCTGGAAGAAACTCATCATATACCAGGCGGCAGTGGGAAGCTCAATGGCTACCAGAACCAAAGCCAGACCGTATGTAGTGTTCATCATCTTCAGATTACTCATCATCAGATAAATGGGGTTGAGGATTGTAACCGGAGGAAGCAGAGAAATGGACAGCAACATCAGCAGCACCAGTCTCTTACCTTTAATTTGTGTCCTTGCTAGGGAGAAACTGACCAGGCAGGAGATGATGATGATGATTAGGGTGCCGCCCACAGCGACCACAATGCTGTTAATGATATATTGCATCAGCGGCTGAACAGTGAAGGCGTCCTGAAAATTCTGCAGATTAAAGCTGGAGGGTAAAATTTGTACGGGCATTGTGTAGAGCTCCTTGCCGCTCTTAAAAGCAGCCAGAAGAAGCCACACAAATGGAGCAACGATCATCAGCACAAAGAGGATGGTAAATATGCTCAGGCCAATCCGGCTCGCCGTCGAGGTACCGGGTTTCTTTTTTTGTACAGCTTGCATATCTCACACCTCCAATTTGCTCTTTACACCATCTTGGAAGAGCACGGCGATGATCATCGAAATGACGAAGGTGAGCACAGCCAGTGCTGCACCGTATCCCATGTTTCCATAGGTGGTGTATTGCGTGATCGTATAGATGGTGAGGCTGGTAGTTTTACCCTGGGGGCCGCCATTGGTCAGTACCCGGATTAAGTCATAAATACGGAAACTCTGAATGGTGCGGAACATGACTGCCACGATAATGATGGGTTTCATGCAAGGCATGCTGATCTTGAAGAAGGACTGCACCTTGTTAGCTCCGTCAATGGAGGCAGCTTCCAGGTAGGAGGAGTCCACTGTCTTTAGAGCTGAAAGCATCAGCAGGGACATATAGGGGACTGTCTTCCATACATCAGAAATGAGAATGGACAAGAAGGCATAATTGGAGTCTGTGAGCCAGCGCACAGGGCTGTTTACGATGCCCAGAATCTGTAAGAGATAATTAAGAACGCCGTAGGATTCAGCAAAAATGTAATTCCACATGAGTCCGGAGACTACCGTAGGGATGCACCATGGAATGAGGATCATGGCACATACTAACCCCCGAGACTTGCCCTGACGGTTCATGATGAGGGCGCATAGCATGCCCAGTACACTTTCCAGCACTACGGAAATCAGAGTGAAGAGCACTGTAAAACGCAGGGAGGTCCACATCTTCTGATCGCCGAACATCTGTGCATAGTTAGCAAACCCAACCCATTGAGGGCCTTTGGCAATCGTCTGGGTTCGGTAGTTACAGAAGCTGAGGTAAAATGTATTGCATACCGGGTAAACAATGAACACGCAGAAAACAATGATAGCCGGTATCAGGGCGAGGTAGCCAAATATCAGCCGCTGTTTATTATGCAAACCGGATCACTCCTTTGGGCGTGGAATCGGACAGAAAAAGGGAACCGGATTTCCAGGAAATCCGGTTCCCCCAAAACAACGGTCAGCGATCCAGAATGGCCTGGATGTTCGCAGCCATGTCAGCCGTTGCCTGTTCAGCAGTCTTGGCACCGTCAGCCACAAGGGCAGCGTTGGTATAGATCTCAGCGGAAATCTCAGAGTAATAAGCAGAGGAGGGACGGGAAGTGGTAGTCAGAGCGATTTCATACAGCTTGGGCGTGATGGTACCTTCGAATGCAGCGTCGCTGTATGTGGCAGGACGGGTGGGCAGGTCGCCACTCTTGGAAGAGTAGGCAATCTGACCTTCATAGCCGCAGATGAATTTGGCGAAGGTCTTTGCCTCTTCCGGATGAGAGGTGAAGGCATTGCAAGCAATATACCAGCCACCATTGGTAGTGAAGGAGCCAGCAGTGCCACTGGGCAGAACGGTCACACCTACATTCTCAGATACTGTGGATTTTTCAGGATTTATGGCGTTCTTGTAGGCAGAGGGCCAGTCACGCATATACACAGCACCACCGGCATTAAAGATAGCTTGAGAGTCAGCCCACTTGTAACCACGAATGCCAGCATCAGTCACGCCTTCTTCTACCATACGGCGCATGATATTCAGACCTGCCTGAGCCTCAGTGGAATCCAGAGTGCACTTGCCATCAGCAGCGAACTTGGCACCGTAATCCCACATGAACTCAAAGGCACAGCAGGTCAGGCCTTCATACTCCATCCAAGCGCTGGTAAAGCCAGACACAGGGTGGCCTTCCTTGGCTTCGCCTTCCTGGATCACTTTGCATTGATCGATGAGTTCTTCCCAGGTCTTGGCAGGCTCGTAGCCATACTTCTGCAGCAGATCCTGACGATAGACCAGCACACCCACGTTCAGGTACTCGGGGATAGCGTACTGGGTACCGTTTGCATCAAAGCAGATGTCCATGATGCCAGGTACGAACTCAGCTAGTTCTTCCTCAGTGTACAGGCCATCTAAGGGCAACAGCCAACCTGCAGAAATGAATTCATCAGGCCAGGTGCAGTCCATCATGAACACGTCAGCCGAGTCATCCTGTGCCTGGAAAATGGAAGACAGGGTAGTCTTCTTCTGATTGGTATCAGAAGAGAATTCCACGATCTCCACATGGATGTTGGGGTTCGCAGCTTCAAAGGCAGCCACGGCAGCTTCCACGCCGCCGTTCTTGGAGGGGTTGCAGTAGAAGTTGATGGTCACCTTGTCGTCTGCATGGGCAACAACAGCCATGGACAGAGCCATCACCAGGACAAGAACCAGAGACAGGATTTTTTTCATGGTTTCCACTCCTTTGCAATTTTTTTCTGCGCTTTTATTAAAACGCTTTAAATGTAAATTGAATATACACCGGATTATTTGTTTTGTCAATATTTAAAACGCTATTTCCACAAGAAAGTTCTGTAAAAAACATGCAAATTTCGAGAATAATCGTCAAATTGATTATTGACAATTTAATAATTAAAGTTTAAAATTAAGTATCATTTAAATTGAAAGATTGTTTTAATTTAAATCGCGGAGGTAAAGAATGAGTGCTTCTTTGAAAGATATCGCAAGGACAGCCCAGGTTTCGGAGGCGACTGCTTCTCTGGCGCTGAACGGTCGAAAAGGTGTGAATGAAAAGACTCGCCAGAAAGTGCTGGATACAGCTAAAGAGCTAGGTTATGTGAGCAATGGCACTGCAAGATCGCTGGCCAGAAGAAAAAGCGGACTCATCGGTGTGATGGTGCCAAATATATCCAATCTTTTCTATTCTAATTTGGTGCGGCATATCGAGCGTTCGCTGCGGGATATGGGTTACAAGATGATTCTGGTGACGACAGAGAGCAATATCAACTATGAAAAGGAGATGATCCGTCACTTTGTCTCCTTTCGGGTGGAGGGTGCCATTATCTATCCCAGCATCAAGGAGAATGAAAAGCCGGAGTACATCAATCTTCTAATGCAGAATGGTATTCCCATGGTGTTTATTGGCAACTACTATCCAGGGATCGACGCGCCACACGTGATGTCTGATCTGTACAAGGGCGTGCGTGAAGCGGTGGATTACCTTTACATCACCGGTAGTCGGCACTTCTATTACCTGGGAGGCTGTAAGTCCATCGTCAGCAATCAACTAAAGTTAGATGCTATTCGGGATTATCTAACTGAACGAGGGCTAGAGTTTCCGGATGATCATTATCTGCTTCTAGAACATACTCGCTACGAAAATGCTTTCATTCGTATGGATGCCCTGTTATCGAGTGGAAAGGAGGTTGATGCGGTCATTGCTGCCGATGCTTTCTCTGCCCTGGCAGTATATAATGTGTTTCAGAAACATGGAATAAAAGTGCCGGACAAGGCATCTATCATCAGTTTTGACAATCTGCTATACCCTGATGTTTGTGTAACCCGCCTCTCTTGTATCGAACAGGACCTGGGGAGTATTGTCAACTGCACGATGCAAAACCTGCAAGCTATGATCCAAGATGGAAGTAAAGGAGTATCCCATCTTTCACCTACAAAACTGGTTTTACGCGACACAACAAAGCAGTATCTAGCGGCTGAGAAAGGGTATGCAGGTTAAATACATTTTCAACGTTTCTGCATGATAACAGAAAAAACGGCTGAAGGATATTGGGCAATCACCAACACAAGCATCACTGCCAGCAGCAGGATACAAAACAGATTCTTCATTTTTCTCCAGAAGGGAGCGCCGTCATCTCGTTTGGAGGTGGCGGCGCTCCGAATGGATCTTTACTTTTTCAGTTGCAGCACCAGCATGGTATCATTCCCGTTTGCGTCGGGGAATACCAGGTGAATTGTCTCCGGAATTTGATCCACAGTGATCATCTGCGTGTACGGAATCTGCGGCCAGGTATCCAGATTTGCAAAGCCGCTGGTAAGAGTAATTCCTTATCGGTCACACCCAGCTGCTGCTTCAGCTTCTTGATGAAATCGAGTACAAACGTATGGCTCGGAGCTACCTGAAGTTGCGCTAGAATATTCTCCTCCTGGCCGAGAATGGGCTCGACTGCGCATAAAGTGTAAT